>JBAPOM010000164.1:0-8820 GCA_049279635.1 Candidatus Acidiferrales bacterium | reverse complement strand
CCTTCCGTGAGCAGGCTTGTGACCACGGTCCGGTTGTACATCCCGATGCGAAGGCGCTTCATTTCGAGGTAGAGGCACTGCTTCAAATTGAAGCCCCAAATCCGGAGGATGTGCCGGTTCCTGTAATCGTACCCAAACATCAGCTTCGTTTCGTCGTCCCGGAAGTCCGCCCCTTTGAATTCATCGTGTACATCCCTGATCTGCACGCCCATTTTTTCGCACTCAAGCAGCGTCTCCCAACCCTCCGAGCACGTGATGTAACGCGCGATTCCGTTCGAATATCCGTGGGCGCTATCCATGACTGCCTGCGTGTAGTCCAATGGAGTCACTTTGGAACACGGATTTTTGCAGGCCCCGTGCCAGTGGTCGACGCCCGTGCCTCCCGAGCCGCTGCGCTTCAAATGTCCCGTTTCGACGATGACGACTTTCGCGCCCTGTCTGGCTGCGCTGATCGCGGCGTGACAACCTGCTACACCTCCGCCTACGATCAGAACGTCTGCCGCTATTTCGCTCTCTTGTTCGTAGCGTATGGGATAAGGCCACTCCGGCGCGGTTCCATTTTGCTCAACATATTCATTCCAAGTCGTCATGGCAGGAGTCCTCCACCGATCGAACACCGCGGGGCTGCCGCAAACTGTCGATGAACGTCTTTTCGCGGAGCAGCTGCCAGAATTGTGTAGCGCGGCTCGCGAGAGCGCAAGGTTTGTGTTCAGTATATTGAACGGAAAAATCAGCGATTAAAGTGAGGTAACTCTTTGCCGGAAAGCGACTTCCAGCAGCGGCCGCCTGAGTCGGCGGCATCTTCATGGCGCAGGGCATTGCCCTGAGACGGCTTGAAAGTGGTTATAATCCCGCCTGGCCCCGCGACGGAGCACCGCGAACCATGGAGACTCGTGCAGCAAAAAACTCGCTAGAGCGTGCACTCCTGCTGCTGGATATGGTCGCTCGGGCGCAAAGTGGACTCACAAACGCGGAGATTAGCCGGCGCATGGGCATGGCGCCAAGCACGAGCTCCTACATTCTGACTCGATTGGAGCGGGAAGCGTATGTTCGGAGGGATAAGAGAACCGGCCGGTATCAGATCGGGTTGAGGCTCATGGAGCTTGCCTACGGCGCCCTGCGCACGATCGGTCATCGCCCCATCGTCGAGCCTGCACTCCATCGCTTGGTAGAACAGACTCGGTTGACGGCCCTGGTCGCGGTATGGGTGCGGGGCCGCGCGGTAGTTGTCGACAAGGTAGAAAGCCCGGAATCCATCAGGGTCGATGTCGATATTGGTCGTCCGCTATATGCCCACTCCAGTGCACTGGGCAAAGTGCTGTTGGCGCATCTTTCGCCTGACGAGTTCAACGAATTTGTTAATGAGCACGGCCTTCCGCGCCGGACCGCAAAAACGATCACGTCCCGAGCCACGTTGCTGCAGCACCTCGAGACGGTACGAACGCGCGGGTACGCATCCGCCAACGAAGAGGAGTTTATCGGCGGTCGAGCCGTAGCCGCACCCATCGTAGACGGCTTCGGAAAAGTCTGCGCGGCTGTCAGCGGCGCCGGGCCTTCGGTACACCCGATCTGGAAATGCCCGGAAGATGCAATCCAATGCGTCAAGGCAGCAGCCCGTGAGATCTCGAGACGGTGGGGCGGCTGAATTCTCGACGCGCTGATTCGTACTTTTTGCGAAACGCCATTTTCCTGACCTTTACTACAATACTGAGTTCCGCAGTTTCTTTTTGCAGGAAAGTGGTAACAGTCAGGTGGTAACAAATAGGGCAAGGTCTTTTGAATCAAGAGGTGGTGCGGAAGAAGGGACTCGAACCCCTACGGCCTTGCGGCCACCAGCTCCTAAGGCTGGCGCGTCTGCCAATTCCGCCACTTCCGCGCGGAGCGCCAGTATACCATCGGCGGTGCCCCGCACGGCGCCGCGCGCGACCCCGCACGACTGCGCCACAATATGTAGATTTTCTGCAACTTGACGCGAGCGCCGCCCGCACGGGCCTTCAGCGCCCCTATACCTTGATTGAGCTTGCCCGCGTAATTCGCTTCTGGTAGGCTCCGCCGCAACGGGGAAGTCCTAGGAGGCACCATGGCACATTGCACGAAGTGTGGCGCGGCCATTGCGGACAATGCAGCTTTTTGCGGCTCGTGCGGCTCGGCTCAGTCGGCCCCTGCTCCGAGCGCGGCCTCGACGCCTCCGCCGGCGGCCGGTGCTCCGGCGCAATCGCAGATGTCTGAAAACGTCGCCGGTTTCCTCTGCTACATCCTCGGATGGATCACGGGGCTAATCTTCTATTTCATCGACAAGCGCCCCTACGTGCGCTTCCACGCCGCCCAATCGATCGTGCTTTTTGGCGGCCTGCACATCATCTACATCGTTCTTGGCATGTTTCTTGGCTTCAGCTTTTTTGCGGGAGGCTGGACGGGATTCTCGTTCGGTTGGGCGCTGTACGGACTGCTCGATCTGGCAGCTTTCATCCTCTGGATACTCCTCATGATCAAGGCGTATCAGGGCGAGCGATTCCGCGTGCCGATTGCCGCCGACATCGCCGAGAAGATTTTCGGCAAAGCCTAAGGTTTAAATGTAGCGCCGCGGCCTTTTTACCCTGAGCGAAGTCGAAGAGCAGCGCGGCATCCTCGCCTCGGCACAGCGCCGATACGTGGCCCCGCACGATGTTCGTCCCCTGATCATCTCCAAGCCCCGCCCTTGCCTTCAGCACTCCCGCAGCGTAGGATGAAGTTTCGATGGTTGCCGCAAGAGCCCTCCTGTAGTGTTTAACGCGTCGAGTGAGAGCACGGCCGATGTGATTCGTGTGGTTACGGGGTGCGGGAAGTGGTGGAGAAGGTTCGGACGAAGGCGATCGCGGTAGTCGGCGCCCAGTGGGGCGACGAAGGCAAGGGGAAGGTCGTCGACTATCTCGCCTCTTCCTTTGATTACACGGCTCGCTACGCCGGTGGCCACAATGCCGGCCACACGGTCATCTTCAATAGCCATCGCTACGTCCTGCAACTCGTGCCGAGCGGCATTCTGCGCCCGGAGAAAAAGGCCGTCATCGGGCCCGGCACCGTAGTCGATCCGGCGGCGCTCGTAGCCGAGCTGGAAAATCTGAAGAAATCGGGCGTGGACGTTCGCGGCCGCCTGTTTCTCAGCAATCGCGCACACCTGATCTTCCCCTATCATCGCGAAATGGACAAAGCCGCCGAATCGGCGCGCGGTGCCGCCAAAATCGGCACCACTTCGCGCGGCATCGGCCCGGCCTACGAGGACAAAATGGCGCGCCGCGGCATTCGCGTGTGCGATCTGCTCGAGCCCGATTGCTTTCGCCAGAAACTCGAGCGCGTGATCGCGGAAAAAGATGCGATCAGCCGCGCCGCCTATGGACACCCTCTCGAAACCGCCGGCCTCGCCGACGAATACCTCGAGCTCGCCGCCCACATTCGCGGCCTCGTCGCCGATACGACCGTGCTGCTCAACGACGCGCTCGATCGCGGCGAATCCGTGCTCTTCGAGGGCGCACAGGGCACGATGCTCGATATCGACCACGGAACGTATCCGTACGTCACTTCGTCGAACGCGATTTCCGGCGGCGCCTGCACGGGCCTCGGCGTCGGCCCCACGCGCCTCGCGGGAGTCGTCGGCGTCACGAAGGCTTACACCACGCGTGTCGGCAGCGGCCCTTTTCCCACGGAGATGCCCGACCTCGACGCGGAAGCCGTTCGCGCGCGCGGCAATGAATTCGGCGCGGTCACGGGACGACCGCGGCGCTGCGGCTGGCTCGATCTCGTCGTCCTGCGCTACGCGAAGATGCTCAGCGGAATCGATTCGCTCGTCGTGACGAAGCTCGACGTCTTCGACGCGCAGCCGGAAATCAAAGTCTGCACCGGCTATCGCTACAAGGGAAAGCCGATGGCGGAGATGCCGCCGGATGTCGAGACGCTCGCGCAGATCGAGCCCGAATATCGCACGCTGCCGGGCTGGCAGAAGCCGACGCCGGGCATCCGCGAAGTCCGCGAACTCCCCATCGCTGCCCGCGACTATCTGAATTTCATCTCCGACGAGCTCGAAATCGAGATCGGGATGATTTCCACCGGCCCCGAGCGCGACGCCACGATCGTCCCGCGAGGCACGAAACTCGCCTCGTGGCTGTAGCCGGCCATGATCTCCTTCGAAACCGCGCGCGACAAGGTGATCGAGGTGCTCACCAAGCGTGCGGACGCAGCCGGCGCGCATGCTCTCGCAACCGAGACAATCGATCTCGCTAGCGAACCCTCCCGCGCCCTCGGCCGCATCCTCCAGCAGGACATCGTTGCCGACCGCAACTATCCGCCATTCAATCGTTCGGTCCGCGATGGGTTTGCCGTTCGCGCCGCCGACGCAGCGGAGCCCGGTGCGCGCCTCAAGTTGGTCGGCGAAAGCCGCGCGGGTGTCGCATTCGATGGCACGGTCGGCGCGGGCGAATGCGTGCATATTTTCACCGGCGCCGCGGTGCCTCGCGGCGCGAATGCCGTCGTGATGCAGGAATACACGCGCATGGATGGGGATTTCATCATTATCGAAAATGCCGTGCGGCCGGGGCAGCACTACGTTTTGGCTGGCGCGGAGGCGCGCGTCGGTGAAGTGATGGTCGGGCGCGGCACGCGCCTCAGCTACGCGGAGCTCGCGATGGCGGCCGAGGTTGGGCAGGCGAAGCTGCAGGTTACACGCAAGCCGCGCGTTGCGATTATTTCGACCGGAGACGAGCTCGTCACACTCGGCGAGCCCGTCGGCCCCTTCCAGATTCGCAACAGCAATAGCATATCTCTCGCCGCGCAGGTGACGCTCGCCGAAGGCGAACCCATCGTATTAGGCAAAGCGCCTGACGATACCGAGCGCCTCCGCACCCAGATTGAAAAAGCGCTCGATTCCTCCGACATCCTCGTCCTGAGCGGCGGCGTCTCCGTCGGCAAATACGATCTCGTCGAACAGGTGCTGCACGATCTCGGCACGGAGATCTTCTTCGATGCCGTCGCGATTCGTCCCGGCAAACCGGCCGTTTTCGGGATGTGCCGCGACAAGCCCGTTTTCGGATTGCCCGGAAATCCCGTTTCGACGATGGTGACTTTCGAGCTCTTTGTTGTGCCGGCGATCGAAACTCTCAGCGGCTCGCGCCAGCCGCGCCATCTCCCGTTCTTTCGCGCCCGGCTGAAACATCCGGTGAACGAAAAGGGAATCGTCGCGCATTTTCTTCCCGCGCGCATCAGCTTGCTCGACGAGAAGCCGGAGGAGCCGGCCCTTCCCGTCGTCGAGACGTTGTTGTGGGAGGGCTCCGGCGATATCGGCGCGGTCGTGCGCGGCAATTGTTTCCTCGTCGTGCACGAAACGCGGCTCACGCTTGAGGCAGGCGAGTGGGTCGACGTCATGCCCCGCCGCGGCAAGTTCTAGAGATGCGCATGCCCCCAGTCAAAAGAAGCAGCAGGTGATTCCTAGGAGGCTTGCATGAAAAAGCTCGTCGGCTTGTTGGCGGTTTTCTTCTTCGCCATCGCGCTTCCCGTTTCCGCTCAACAGAAATCACAACATGGTGGCAGCGCCAGGCCCGAGGTCGGCGGCGGCCACATTCCCGCTCACGGTCCCGCTCCGTCCAAGGGGGCCGCCAAGCCCGCGAGCCATCCCGCCGCGGCTCCCTCAGCTCATCCAACAAATGGGGCTCCGCCGCCAAAACAGGTCGAGCACCGCAACTTATAGTGAGAAGCCGGGGCACCCGAACGCTCCTCACGTGGACGCCAAAACCGACACGTGGATCGGCCACGACACGGGTCCCAACGATCCTAACTATCATCTCGATCACCCGTGGCAGCATGGCCACTTTCCGGGCGAAATCGGCCGCAGTCATGTCTGGCATCTCGAGGGCGGAAGTCCGAGCCGTTTCTGGTTTGGCGGCTACTACTTCAGCGTCGCGCCCTACGATGTCACCTTCTGCGATGGCTGGTTGTGGGACTCCGACGACATCGTGATCTACACTGATCCCGATCACGTTGGCTGGTATCTGGCTTACAACGTCCGGCTCGGCGTTTACGTGCACGTGATGTTCCTCGGCACGTAAGCGAGTCGTCGTCCGAATTTTTTCTCAGCGACCGCCTAAGCCCGCGGGAAGTTCGCGGAGCAAGGCGGCCGCTCTATTTTCGGGGAGTTCCAGAAGTCTTTACTTGCTTCCCTGCGCGCTAGCGGTCATTTCCTGCTGATCTTCGTCTTTTTTCCAGGTGGAGTCTGGGCTGTATTCCTTCATCGCCTTGCCGATAACGGCGGTCTGCCTGCCGAGATCCTTGCGATACACGACGCCGTCCTCGCCGACAATGAAGGTCATCACGCCGGACGACCTGTATTCCGCCGGGTAGGCCACGAAAGCGAAACCGCCGGTCATTTTGCCGTCCACGACGTAGTTTTTCGCGCCGCCCGGGGCACCCGGACCCTGGCTGGTCAGAATGTGGTACAGGTAGCCGCGATAAGGAGTCGGAGGACCGTTGCGGCCTTTGACATAGCCTTCAGCGACCGCCGACGCGACGAGCGGCCCGATGGGGCTCTCGGGTGCGCCCTCAGCCGCTTTCCAATACAGACCGTTGTGCTGCCCTTCATCGCTGAAAATCTGCTGGGCGTATTCGTGGTTCTGCGTCGAGTAGTATTCCTTTTGGGCCGCCACAAGCTGCTGGCAGACGCGAATGGTCGATAGTTCGTTCCGGCCGACTCGCCTGTAAAGAATTTCCATCTTGCCGGCTTTGGTGTCGAAATACCACACGCCGCCTTTGTTCACGAGCGGTATGGGCAGGGGCCAGTTCTCCGCGCCGAGATACAATGTCGTGGTTCCATCCGGCTCTTTCATCAGCCGGTGCATTTGCTCGTATCTCCGTGCCATATTGGCGCGGTTCTCAGCGTCCTCGGTCGCGTCGCCCGACGAGACGATCTGCTTTCCGTCCGGTCCGAGAATATCGAGCAAAGCCTTTTCGTCGTTGCTTTGCGCCGCTGCCTCAAGCGCCTTGCTCGCATCTTCCGCCGACGAAAATGTCTTCTGGCCAGGCTGCTGCGCCTTCGAAAGCGCGGGAAGACACGCCGTCAAAAGAATTGCGAGGCCGGCAAATTTGGGAAGGTTGCTCCAATAGAATCTGTCGAAATTCAGCTTCGTTCGCCGCATATCTCTCTCCATTTCTTCTCCTCGATTGGAGGATCTAGTGTGAGCCATCGCGCGAACCTTTATTACCTCCGTCGGCCGCCACCGCCACCACCGCCGCCGTGGAATCCACCGCCTCCAAACCCGCCGCCGAAACTGGCGCTTCCGCGCGACGAAAAGCTCCTCGTCTCGCCGCCGCGGCCGTAGCCGCTGAAGGCGCCCGATCGGGTTCCACTTTCGCCGCGAGGTTCGGCGTATCCTCGAGCGGCCCGATCGTCTCCATTGAAGGGCCTTGCGGTTGTGGCGGGAGCGCGCCCAAAGTTGCCGCGCCCGGCAAATCCTCCGCGTGCCGCTCCTCCGCGGTAGAAGTTGTCACGGTTGTAAAACGTGGTGCTTCGAGAGAAGTACCTGTTGTGGTTGTAAATCGGGTAGTGGTGGTACCAGTCGAATCCCCAGCTACCCCAGCCCCATCCAAAGCCGTCGAAGAAGCCGATCGGGAACCCGAATCCGAAAGAGAGGTACGGGCCGCCATACCAAATTCCAGGGTAGTCGTACCAGCCGGGCCATGGTAGAAGAGGATCTCCATAAACGATCCACGGATCGTATGCCGGGACGTAAACCACGTCGGGATCCGCGGGCTCGATGACGATCGTTGAGCCTTGCGCCGTCACCACCTGCTGCGGCGTGGTTTTCAGATCGCCCGCAGCCTGCGCGCGCTGGCGCATCACCTGCACGGCATCCGTCACATCCTGTTGCTGATTGTAGTAGGCGTCGCCGAGAGACGATGTCCAGGAAAGATTCTTGTCCATATTTCCGAGGACCGACGGAAACGCAGTGAGCGCCTTGACGCTCGGGTCCCAAGGCTGCTGATCCACGGCTTTAGCCAAATCGTCGCCCTTCAAATCGGGATGCGCCTGTACCCATCGGTCGGCCTCGACCACTTGCTCGGGGAATGTGGACGCCGCCAGGATCTGCGCCACGAGAGAATCGGGATACAGCGCAATAGGTGCCACCAACTGTTGCAACTGCTCGGGAGTCTGCTGCGTGTAGGGCGGCGCCTGCCCGTTCGACGGCGGCGCTTGCTGCGTAGCCTGTTCCGGCGGTGGAGCTTGCGTGCCTTGATCGGCGGCGAGGCTCCGAGGCCACGTCGCAAACAAGAGCGCAAACGACGCCACGAAAGCTAAAATCTGCTTGACCAAGCGAGGCCTTGAAAGTCCTGCAGCATTTTCGAAAATGTTCATGTGAACCTCCTTGTGCACCTTCGTTGCTTGAGGCCCCTATATCTACGATGACCGGGGAGCCATTTTAGTTTCGTGAAAATGTTTTCATCTCTTGTCCCGTCAGTCGGAAGGAACGAAAACTGAGATGCAGGAGGTTGTGAAATGTCTTAGAGTAAGGGCGCCAGGTCGGGCGCATTTTAGTTCGGCTGGCAGACACCGTGAGGAGGATCTCATGCGCAACTTTTTCGTTTTGCGGCGCTACTGGCTCGGATTGATGGTTTTGTTGGTGTTCGCGCTCGGTTCGGCGCGCGCGGTCGATCTCGATTCGACTGCCGTCGGATATCAGCTGCCGGATCAGATCAAGTGGGCCGGCAATCCGAATGTGGCGGAAACGGCCGTGCTGCACGGAGACCCAATGAGTACGGGCCTATACATCGAATTGGTGAAATGGCACGCGCACAATTTTAGCC
>JBAPOM010000163.1:0-4641 GCA_049279635.1 Candidatus Acidiferrales bacterium | reverse complement strand
GGGATATGCTGTACGGCGTGCTCCAAAAGCACTCAATCCATAGCGCCGGCCTGCCCTGAGTCGCACCGAAGGGTCTCGCCGGCTCTTTCCTCCGACGCCGTCAGGGCGCGGCGGAGCAGCCTGGCTTGCCAAGCGCAAAGGAAACGACAGCCATAGCAGCAACCACGGCGGTTTCCGTGCGCAAAATATTCTCGCCCAGCGAAACCTCAGCGAATCCGGCAGACAACGCGGCAGCAATTTCCTCGGCGGTCCAGCCGCCCTCGGGACCAATCGCAATCGCGGCCACGCGCGGCGAACCGCCCACAGCCGGAGGAGCCAGCGCGCCCAGCGTCTCACGAATGGAAGGAGCCTCGCGCCGCTCGGACAAAAGTATCTTCGTGCCGGCTGCGCATTGCGCGAACGCTTTTTCGGGTGGTACCGCGACTCCGATCGAAGGCGGGCGAAGCCGCCGCGATTGCTGCGCCGATTCCGCGAGGACTCTTTCCCAGCGCGAGCGCCGCTTTTCCGCAGCAGCGACGAGCGCTTTGTCGGTGCGCGCCGCGGCCAGCGGGATAATCTCCCGCGCGCCGAGCTCGGTAACCTTTTCAAGGCACCACTCGAAGCGGTCAAATTTCACGAGCGAAAGCAGCAGATCGATTTGCACGGAAGGTTCGCGCGTGGCCACCGGCTCGACCAGCGCAAAGTCGATGCGGCTTTCGCCGCGCTTCGAAAGCGCCACGCGCTCGATGCGCGCAAGCCACACGGCACGCCCGTCGCTCAGCTCGTAGAGCTGCCCGGGCTCCGCGCGCAGCACGCGACCCAAATGCTCGGCAGCGTCGCCGCGCAGAGCAGCAGATTGCGAATCGAATTGTTCAACGAAAAAGCGCCGCCGCATCAGAGGAGGGTTAAAGGTTTAAATGTAGCGCCGCGGCCTTAAGCGCGGCATCTTTCTTTCTGAGGCAGCTTACCCGAAAATATCCTTCACCTTATCAAAAAAGCTCGACGACCGCTCGACCGGCTTGTTCTCCACCTTCAACGTCTGCCCCAGCTGCTCGAACAACCGCTTCTGCTCGCGCGAGAGCTTCGATGGAATCACGATATGGATATTCGCGTAGAGGTCGCCCCTGCCTCCGTGCGGATTCGGAAGGCCCTGCCCCTTGAGCCGAAAAATCTGCCCCGATTCGGTGCCTTCGGGAATATCGAGATCCTCTTCCTCCCGCAGCGTCGGAACTTTCACCTTCGCGCCCAGCGTCGCCTGTGGAATGCTCACCGGAATCGTGCAGTAAAGATCGGCGCCGCGCCGCTCGAAGAACGAGTGCTCCTTCACATCGAGGAAAATGTAGAGGTCGCCCGCAGGACCACCGTTCGTCCCCGGCTCGCCCTGCCCAGTCATGCGCAGACGCGTGCCCGTTTCGACGCCCGCTGGAACCGCGACTTCGAGCGTGCGTTCGCGCTCGACCCGCCCTTGCCCGCGGCAATCGACGCAGGCTTCGCGAATCACCTGTCCCGCGCCCTGGCATGCTGGGCACGTGCGCGTAATCGAGAAAAATCCCTGCTGGTAGGCCATCTGCCCACGGCCGCCGCACGTGGTGCACGTGGTCAGGCCGCCGCTGCCGGGCTTTGCCCCGGTGCCTTTGCAGGTCTCGCAATGCTCGCGGCGCGCCATCCGAATCTTCGCCGTGACGCCCGCCGCCGCGTCCGCGAAAGAGAGCGACAGATCGTAGCGCAGGTCGGCCCCGCGCTGGCCGCGCGTGCTCCGTCCTCTGCGCGCCCCACCTCCGGCGAACACCTGCTCGAATCCAAAGAGATCGCCGAGGATGTCCTGAAACTCCTCGAAAATCGTCGCGTTGAAGCCGCCTCCCGCCTCGAATCCTCGATTGCCCAGGCCCGCATGCCCGAAGCGGTCGTAGGTCGCCCGCTTCTGCGGATCGGAAAGGACGCTGTAGGCTTCGCTCGCCTGGCGGAAATTCTCCTCAGCCTCCGGGCTCTTGTGCTGATTGCGATCCGGGTGCCATTTCAGCGCCGCCTTGCGGTAGGCCGATTTGATCTGGTCCGCCGAAGCGTCGCGCGCGACGCCCAGCACTTCGTAGTAGTCGACTTGTTTCCCTGTTGGCATTTCGTCCCTGAATTCCTAATTGTCGCGCCGCAGCGCATGAGCCGGCGCGCTCGCCACGCGGACCATCGCCGGCCGCAGCACGCGCTCGTGAAACAGATAGCCGGGCTGCATCTCGCCGATTACCACGCCATCCGCGTGCTCCGAGGTTTCGACGGTCTCGATCGCATGATGGAAATGCGGGTTGAACTCTTTGCCCACCGATTCGATGCGCGTGAGCCCCTGCTTCGCGAGCACATCCCAAAGCTGCTTGCGGATCAATTCGAAGCCCTTGCGATATTCGGCGTTCGTCCCGTCTCCAGGGCCCGCCAAAGCGCGATCGAACGCATCGAGCACAGGCAGAATATGCTCGACGATCAATTCAGCGCCGCGATGCCGCTCCTGATGCCGCTCCTTCTCGACGCGCTTGCGATAATTTTCGAAATCCGCCTGCCGCCGGACGAGCGTATCCATCAGCTCCTGCTTCTCACCGAGCAGCTTTTGAATCTGTTCCGCGAGCGACCCCGCGCCGCCCGCCTCATCCACCTGCGCGCCGGCTCCAACCGCCGCTGGATCGGCCGGTTCGCCGGCCGCTTCCCTGGGTCCCCCGGAAAAAACGACTTCGGGTCCCTTGGATTTTTCCTTGTCTCGATTGTTGTGGGCCGACACCGAAATCAACTCCCCTCTTCGCCTTCGGAAAAAAACTGCGCCATAAATGCCACGGCCGTGATCACGCGCTCGTAATGCATGCGCATCGGCGCGAGGATTCCCAGGGTCCCCTGCACTTCATCCTTAGATGAATACGACGCCGAAACCAGCGCAAGGTATTTGCCCGCATTCGACATCTGATCGAGCCCCAGCTCCACATGAACAGGCTCGGGCGCCTCGATGCAGCCGCTCAGCAGCGCGATCAGCCTGTCCTTCTCCTCGATCGCCTCGAGCAATTCCTGCAACTGCTCCTGGTTCGTGAACTCGACGGAAGCGGCAAATTTCGCCGCGCCTTCCACATACACCTTGCGCTCGGCGCCGTCGCCCAGAATCGACGGATCGCAGAGCATCAGCGCGTCGTTGGCGATGCGGCCATACTGCTCGCGATCGCGCTCCACCTGCGCGCGAAGATCGGCGCGCATGGCCTCGAGCGTCCAGCCAACGTAATGGCGATTCAAATGAGCCGCCACACGATCCAGATCTTCTTGCCGGAAAGCGCGCTCGGGGCGAATCAATTTGTCGCGCGTCACCCCGCCCGTGCTGACCAGCACCACCAGCACGCGATTATCGGGCACCAGCAGAAACCGCACGTGCTCCACCACGCTCTTCGCCAGCGGCGGCGAAATGAAGATTCCCAGGCCGCGCGACACCGCCGAAAGCACGTGGCTCGCGCGCTCCATCACCGCTTCCGGCGTCTGCGCCGCTTCGAGTTCCCGGCGAATCCATTGCCGGTCTTCCGGGCTGGCCGTCGCCTGCGCCGCCACCTGCTCCACGAAAAAGCGGTAGGCGGCCGCCGTCGGGACGCGTCCCGCCGAAGTATGCGGCTGGTAGAGGTAGCCTTCATCCTCGAGGTCGGCCATTACGTTGCGGACGGTCGCCGGGCTCAGCGGCTCGATGTGGCGTCGCGCGATGCTCCGCGAAGACACGGGTTCCCCGGTCTCGATGTAGGTGCGCACCACATCGGTCAGAATCTGTTGGTGCCGCTTTTGTTGCAGGACCGTTGAGCTCATGGATTCCTGTGAGTCTCTCCTGCTATCGCCGATGATCCCGATGATTCATCCAGAGGGACAACCCACTCGCGCTGCTAATTAAAGTTTAATCGTCGCGAAGATGCGCGTCAACTTCGCCGCGAGTTTCACCGGCGAAATGCCAACCATCCGGCGGCCGCCCGATTCAAGAAAATGTTCCCCAAAAAAATACGACGGGCACAATCGCGAAGATTGTGCCCGGTCGAAAGAGACGGAAATGGGAGAGGGATCAGTCCGGGGGCAGTACCGCGGCTTCCGGCATCTGGAGCTTGGCCTTGGCCAGTGCGCGAACGATATTTAGTTCGACCACCTGTTCGGATGTGTTACGCACCGTCGCAAGTTCGCTCACGAGGAGAAACTTCGCACGCTCGAGCATCTTTTTTTCGCGGAAGGAGAGCGGCTTTGTGCGGCTGAGGGCTACGAGACCCTTCAGCACCGCCGCAACTTCCATCAACGATCCTGTGCGCATGCGATCTGAATTTTCCTTGAAACGGTGTTTCCAATCATGGTGGGAAGCGGAGCGACCTTTTTCCAGATACGAGAGCACCGCGCCGGCCTGGGTTGAGCGGATGATGGGTCGCAAGCCCACGCTCTCGATGTTGGCTTGTGGAACCATCACCTTCAAGCCGCTTGAGAGGATCCGCAACATGTAAAAGCGTTCTGATTTTCCGTCTACGTAGCCGTAACTGATTTGTTCGATGAGCCCGACGCCATGGTTCGGATAGACGACTTTTTCGCCTAGCTTGAAATCCATAAGTCGAAGTTCCCTCCCCCGAACTACTGAATGATCGAAGTGTAGGCGCATACAACAAGCGGCGTCAAGGTTTTCCCATA
>JBAPOM010000162.1:0-24230 GCA_049279635.1 Candidatus Acidiferrales bacterium | reverse complement strand
CCTGCGCGAAAGCTGGCGCGGCCGCAAACATCATGGCCAGAGCCATTGCGGCGGCAATCTCGAGGGCGATCCTATAGCTCTTCATCGAAGGATATCTTCAGCGACTTCAGGAATTTGATGTCTTGGGGCGTAATCTCGACCTTCGGCTCGGCTTCGTCTTCATCGAGAGCCTCTTCATCCACCCGAATGTGCAGCGACTCGAGAAATCGGCGGTCTTGGGTAGTCATTTTCGCGTCCTGTCCCGTCCGCTTCGCCAGCCCGATCGTCGCATCGAGCTTCAGGACGATATCGAAGCCGGCCGCGCGGATGCTGGAAATGGCCTCGGCGATCCGTTCCGACTCCGAGACGCTGTCGTTGATGGCGTGCCCGAGCTCGCGCAGGAGCTGCTTCATCCGGTCGTCGAGTTGCACAGGGGTGGCCTCCTCTCGAAGCCCTTTCCTACCCTAATTCTAAAGTCGGCGCAAGCACGAAACAAGGCCCGCCGCACGCATCTCATCCGTCTTGTCACCTGCCCGCCCGTGCAGCCTGCTGGCCGGGCCCCCGGCGCAGCCGCGCGGCCACCAGCCGAATCTCGTCGAAAGTGATGTCGGCAGGCAGCGCATCCTTCAGTGTGCGAAGCCGCTCGACGCCAAGCCGCCCGCATGCTTCCTCGATTTTCACGCGCTTTTCATCGCCCAGCCATCGCGGCTCAAACTCGATTTCCCCTCGCTCGACCAGATCGGCAACCATCGAGATGACGCTCGATAGCTGCCGCCCGCGAATCCCGGCGATTTCGGCCAGCGTTCGCCCAGCCGCGAGCAACCGCATCGTCTCTTCCGCGGGCTTCGATTTGGGTTCGAGTGTTCCAACGGCTCGCGCGCCGCCGCGATAGCTTTTCAGCGCCTCGAGAATCTGCTCGCCGTAAAGTTCGCACTTGCGCTCGCCGAATCCGGGAACCTGCAGAAGCTCCGCAAGCGATTGCGGCCGCCTCCGGCAGAGTGCATCGAGCGAGGTATCGTGCATGATGATGAAGGCGGGCGTGCCGCTCTCCTTCGCCGTGGCGCGCCGCCACTCACGAAGATATTCTCGCAGGTCTGGATCGACGTCACCCGCGCTTGCAGCCGCGCCCGCTTTCTTTCTCGGTTTCGCACTGCTCGCCGAAGCCACGACGGGAGCGATCTCAGCGGCCGCTGACAGCCATTCCGGCTCGCCGCTGCACGTATCGCAGGCCGAACACGTCTTCAATTTCGGATTTTCACCGAAATGCGCGCAGATTCCGTGATGGCGGCACTTCCCCGGCTCGACGAATCCGCGAATCTCGTCGTAGCGTTGCCACGCCCGTTGTCGCTCCGCCGGGTCGGCAATTTCCTTCGTGAAATGGACCAGCAGCGCCCTATCGCGCTTCTGCCACAGCAACAGGCAATCCGCGGGTTCGCCGTCGCGCCCCGCGCGGCCCGCCTCCTGGTAGAACTGCTCGATCGATTTCGGCAGCGACAGGTGAACCACAGCGCGCACCGCCGCCTTGTTGATCCCCAATCCGAAAGCGATGGTCCCGACGAGCACGCGCACTTCATCCGACATCCACCGCTCCTGGTTGCGCCGTCGCGCCGCGGCGTCCATCTTCCCGTGGTAGGCGATCGCCGGAATCCCGTTTTCTTCGAGGAAGTCCATCGTCCGCTCGACTCGCGCGATCGTCGGCGCGTAAACGATCACGTTGCTGCCCGCATGATTTCGCAGCGTTCGCAACAGCAGATCGGGCTGCGTCTGCGCGTCGCACTCTTTCACGATGTAGCGGAGATTCGGCCGGTGGAAACTTGCGATGTACTTGTCGGGTGTGCGCAGCTTGAGCTGCTCGATGATGTCGTGCCGCACGCGCCGCGTCGCACTCGCTGTGAACGCCGCGATCGGCCGCTCCGGGAAACGCTCGCGCAGCCGGCTCAGCTGCCGGTATTCCGGGCGGAATTCGTGGCCCCACTCCGAGATGCAGTGCGCCTCGTCGATCGCAAAAAGAGAAATCGGCACGTGCGCGAGCCACTCAAGCGTGTCCGCGCGAGCGAGCCGTTCCGGCGAAACATACAGCAGCCGGTACCGTCTCTCGCGCGCCCCGCGGATCAATTCCGATTGCTCTGCATCCGAGAGCACGCTATTCAGCGCCGCCGCCTCGATTCCCATTTGCGCGAGTTGCGCCACCTGGTCCTGCATCAGCGCGATCAGCGGCGAAATCACGATCACGGTTTGCCCCGCAAGCATCGCCGCGGGAAGCTGGTAACAAAGCGACTTCCCTCCGCCGGTCGGCATCACCACGCACGTGTCGCGATTCCCAAGCAGGCTCCGGACGATCCGCTGCTGGAGCGGACGAAACGAGTCGTATCCCCAATAGCGCCGCAGCGCCGCCAGAAGCTCCGCATCGGAAACCATCTCGCGAGTATAGCCGCGGCAGCGACAAGCGTCGATATGAGTGGAAATACATTCGCGAAAATACGCACGGCTGATCGCGAGTAGCGCCACTGTCAAATTGCGTACCGCGCCGGCCGAATTCGCATTAAAATCAACCTATGTCCGCCCGGATGCTTGCCGCGCTCTGGCGCTCGTTTATCGTTACGATGCGCGTCGCATGGCGCCTCGCGCGCCAGCTTTTTCACGAAGCCACCGGCGTGTTTTTCGGCGTCTTCGCGGCTTGGGCCGCCTACGCAGTTTGGAAGCAGTGGAAGCAGCGCCCGGCCCTGTGGCTCATGTGCTTTGCGCTGGCATATGCCATAATGATGGCCGCGTTTTCGTTTGCGTCGTTTCGCCGGGCGCGCCGCGTCCGCTGAATTTCCTGCTGCAAATGCCCTTTCATCGATGACTAACCACGCCAAGAAATCCGCCACCGTCTCAGAGCGAAAAGCCGCCTCCACCACGGGCCTGTCGATAGAAGCTGTCATCACGCCCGAAGATCTCGCCGGATTCGATCCTGAACGCGACCTCGGCTACCCGGGCGAGTTCCCGTTCACCCGTGGCGTCTATCCCACGATGTACCGCGGCCGCTTGTGGACCATGCGCCAGTACGCCGGCTTCGGCAGCGCCATCGAATCGAATCGCCGCTATCGCTATCTGCTCGAAAAGGGACAGACCGGGCTCTCGGTCGCCTTCGATCTCCCCACGCAGATCGGCATGGACTCCGATCATGCGCTGGCGCAGGGAGAAGTCGGCAAAGTCGGCGTCGCCATCGATTCTATCGACGACATGCTCGCGCTTTTCGACGGCATCCCGCTCGAGCGCGTCTCGACCTCGATGACCATCAACTCAACCGCCGCAATTCTGCTCGCGCTCTACGTTGCTGTCGCGAAAAAGCAAGGCGCGAATCTCGCGCGGCTCGCCGGCACGGTGCAAAACGACATCCTGAAGGAATACATCGCGCGCGGCACGTACATCTACCCGCTGCGTCCCGCGATGCGTATCGTCACCGACATTTTCGCGTGGTGCCGCGCCGAAATTCCCAATTGGAACGCGATCTCGATTTCCGGCTATCACATTCGCGAAGCCGGCTCGACCGAAGTGCAGGAAGTCGCCTTCACGCTCGCCAACGCCATCGCTTACGTCGAAGCCGCCATCAGCGCAGGGCTCCAAGTCGATGAATTCGCGCCCCAGCTTTCCTTCTTTTTCAACGCGCACAATGAATTCCTGATGCAGGTGGCAAAGTTCCGCGCCGCGCGCCGTCTCTGGGCCCGCACCATGCGCGACCGCTTTGGCGCGCGCGATCCGCGCTCGATGATGCTGCGCTTCCACGCGCAAACGGCAGGCTCGGCGCTCACGGCGCAGCAGCCCGAAAACAATATCGCGCGTGTCGCGCTCCAGTGCCTCGCCGCGGTCCTCGGCGGCTGCCAATCGCTGCACGCAAACGCTCTCGACGAAGCGCTCGCACTGCCCACGGAACAGGCCGCGCTGCTCGCCCTGCGCACCCAGCAGATCATCGCGCACGAAACGGGCGTCGCGAATACGATCGACCCCGTCGGCGGCTCCTACGCCATCGAAAAGCTGACCGGCGAAATCGAGTCCGCCGCGCAGGATTACATCTCGAAGATCGACGCGATGGGCGGCATGCTGCGTGCGATCGAGACAGGTTACGTCCAGCAGGAAATCCAGAAATCGGCCTACGAATATCAGCGCGCCATCGAGCGAGGCGAACAAGTCGTCGTCGGCGTGAACCGCTTCCAGACGGACCAGGAGCGCCCCATCCCCACGCTGCGCATCGACCCCGAAATCGAGCGTTCGCAAATCGCGCGCCTGCAAGCATTGCGCGCGCGCCGCGACGCCGCCAAATCGCGCGCCGCCCTCGAAGAAGTCGAACGCCGCGCCCGCACCACCGAAAATCTCATGCCCGCGATCCTGGCCGCCGTCGAAGGCTCCGCCACAGTCGGTGAAATCTCCGATTCCCTCCGCCGCGCCTTCGGTGAATACCGCGAATCCGTCGTCATCTGAGTCTCCGCTCGCAGGCACAAAGATGAAGGCGGAGAAGAGGGAAAGGCACGGTTCACCGCAGAGACGCTGAGGGCGCAGAGAAACCGCAAAGCAGATTCCTCGCTGCGTCGCGCGCCCGCCGAAAAACGGCGGGGAAAGCAAGAGCGCGCGACTCCGCTCGGAATGACAGCGCTTTGCTCGATTGTTCTTTCTTCTCTGCGTTCTCTGCGCCTCTGCGGTGGCCTTGGCTTTCTCCGATCTTTCTCTCGATTCTTTCGGTTTTCTCTGTGGCCTCCGTGCTTCTTTGTGTCCTCTGTGTTAAGTTTTTCGGTCCCTGAGACCGCCCATGAAACTAATCCTCGCATCCGCCTCCCCTCGTCGCGCCGAAATCCTGCGCAACGCTGCGATCCCATTCGAAACCCAGATCACGCTCGTCGACGAATCACTCCTCCCGGGAGAATTGCCGGGAGACTACGTTCGCCGCCTCGCCTTCGAAAAAGCCCGCGCCGCAGCCGACGCACGCAGAGATCGGGACGACGCTCTTTTCATCGGCGCAGACACCGCCGTCGTCGCGGCGGGCGAAATCCTTGCCAAGCCCGAATCCGACGAAGACGCGCGCCGCATGCTCCGACTCCTAAGCGGCGCCACGCACGAGGTTCACACCGGCCTAGCGTTGCTGCTGCGGCCAGATGAACTCGAGCGCGTCGTCGAAGAAATCACGCGCGTCTCTTTCGCCCCGCTCTCGGATGATGAAATCACTGCCTACATAGCCACCGGCGAGCCATTCGACAAAGCCGGCGGCTACGGAATCCAGGGCATCGCGGGGCGGTACGTCACTCGCATCGAGGGCTGCTACTTCAACGTGATGGGATTGCCGCTCGCGCGGCTCTGGTCGCTTTTGAAGGAACTCGGCTGGGAAAATTCTGCAGGCGCGTAACGGGCGTCGGGATTCGCCGCAAATGAAAGACGGCGACCGGGAGGCCGCCGTCAAAGTTTCGTGCGAAATTCCCGCGCTACTTCTTCTCTTCAGTCGTCACGGACCGCGGTGGCGCCGTCGCTGTCGGTGCCGCGGGTGTCGCTGCAGGTGGCTGCGGCGGCGGATCGCCGCGCATGCCGTCCTTGAATTCGCGCACGCCCTGCCCCAGGCCCTTCATCATTTCAGGAATCTTCTTCCCGCCGAAAAGGACAAGTACCACAGCGGCGATGATCAAAAGATGCATTGGGCTGTCAAACATCGAAACCTACCTTTCGCACCCGGCCGACCGCGCCAGGCACCCCAAACCTACCATATCCGGCGTCTGCCCCCGCCGAAAAGCACGAGCACCACAACGGCGAGGATCAAAAGACGCATTGGAATGTCATACATCGAAACCATCGGGCGCTACGTCGCGGCCCGGCCGCCGGGCGCCCCAAACCCCTCCATCTACGGCTACAGTATAACACGCTCGTCCCCAGCCCGCCGCGTCACGTGCTCGCGGTCCAGATGCTCGAGCAGCGGAATCGCATACTTCCGGCTGATTCCCGCAAGCTCTTTGAACGCCGTAATCGGCAGGCGATTGCCTTTTTCTTTGCTGTATTTCGCCAGCAGCCCGCGCAGTTGCGCCAGCGCCTCGCGGTGAAACACCAGATCATCCGCAATCTTCACTAGCACCTTTTCGCGCAACAGTATCTGCAGAATTTTCTGCGCGCGCGCCGGCTCGACCGACAGCTTCCCAAGAACCGCCGTCACACTCGGCACGGTCAGCCCCGCGCGCTCGAATTCGCCTTCGATCATCTCCTTGGCGCGCGCCTCGTCCGCCGAAAGCGCAATCGCGCGGCCCGCCCGCTGCACGAGGTCGCCCGACACGCTTACGGCTTGCCGCCTCGTCAAATCGCCCAGCGCCGCTTCGAAAAGCTCCAACCGCGGCTTGCCGACCCGCCCGCGCAGCTCCTGCTTCGGGATGCCCGGCAGCAGTGGGTTATCTTTGTGGAATCGGTCGACCGCTTCGAGGATCGCGGCCGCGGTTTTCGTAAGCGCCTGCTCCGGGGCCACTGTCAGCGGCTGCTCGGCCAGGGTTCGCAGCTTCTTCTGCTCCACCAGCTTCTTCACCGTCGCGCGGACATCGCCTTCCAGCCATCCAGTCCGCGCCACCATGTCTTCGAGCGTCAGCCCGCGCGGCACCGCTTCCGCAATCGCCGCGAGCACCTCCTCCGGGCTCCCGCGCTCGACCCGCTCCAGAAACTGTCCCACCGCCGGATCGTTTCGCTTGTGGCGCGTTGGCCGCGCGTCCACCACGATCCCGCCTCCGATCGTCACCACGGGCGAAAACTGCCGTAGAATGAAGCGGTCGCCCGGCAGCAGCAAAATCTCATCATCCAGCCGCAGTTGAACGAGCGCCGATTCACCCGGCGCCAGCTCGGGCCGGTCCAGCAGCACAACCTCGGCAATCGTCTCCGCCGCGCCCTCATGAAAATGCACCTGCGTACGATTCTTCAATGGCCGCGCGGATGGGAGCAGCGTGATTCGCGCGTCCACTCGCTTCGTCGACGCGAAGATCCCCGGCGGCGCCAGCACCATCCCGCGCTTCACGTCCCCGTGATCGATGCCCTGCAGATTCACCGCCGTGCGCTGCCCCGCCACAGCCTGCTCGATCGCCTTCCCGCCCGAATGCAGCCCGCGCACGCGCACGCGCTGCCGCACCGGATAAATCTCGACCTCGTCCTTCACCTTCACCGAGCCCGAAATCAGCGTCCCCGTCACCACGGTCCCAAATCCCTTCGTCGCAAACGATCGGTCGATCGGCAGTCGGAAATGCCGCGTCACGTCCTTCGCGGGTGTCTCATGCGCCGCGCGCAATAGCTCCTTTTTCAGCACATCGAGCCCCGCTCCCGTCTTCGCGCTCACGGGCACAATCGGCGCGCCCTCCAGAAACGATCCGCGCACGAACTCCTCGATCTCGAGTCGCACCAATCCAACCATATCCGCATCAACCAGATCCGATTTCGTGATCGCGACGATTCCCCTCGGTATTCCCAGCAGCCTGCAAATATCGAAGTGCTCGCGCGTCTGCGGCTTGATCGATTCGTCCGCCGCCACCACCAGCACCACCACGTCGATCCCGCCCGCGCCCGCCAGCATGTTTCGGACGAACCGCTCGTGCCCCGGCACGTCGACGAATCCGAATCGCACATCATCGAGCTCGAGAAACGCAAACCCGAGATCGATCGTAATCCCGCGCCGCTTTTCTTCCTCGAGCCGGTCCGGATTCGTCCCCGTCAGAGCCTCAACCAGCGCGGATTTCCCGTGGTCGATGTGTCCCGCCGTGCCGACAATCACGTGTTTGATGCCCGCAGCCATTGGAAAGCAAATCCCCCGGGGAGATGCTAGCGGAGCCTCAAACAAGGGTCAAACGGTGTTCGACGAAGATCTAGCTTGAGCGTCTGGCAGGAAGGGTTACGGGTGGAAGCGTGGGCCTTCAGGCCCGCGAAAAGGCGGACAAAGATAACGGGCTTCAGCCCCGGGCCGTCGCCTTTGATCTGGACGCCGCCGACGCTATCTCTTCGCCGATCGCAAGTGCCGCCTGTCGCGGATTGGCGGCGCCGGTGATCGGCCGCCCAATCACGAGATAATCCGCGCCCGCGCGAATGGCCTCCGCCGGCGTGGCCACGCGCGACTGATCGTTCGCCGACGCGCTCGCCGGCCGCACACCCGGCACCACAATCAGGAACTTCGCCCCGCACGCCTGCCGAATTGCCTGCGCCTCGTGCGCCGAGGCGACCACGCCATCCAGCCCTGCTCGCCTGGCAAGCTTCGCGAGCGCCAGAGCACGCGATCCCGGCGTCCCGCTAATCCCGACGCTGCGCAAAGTCGCTGCATCGTGGCTTGTCAGAATGGTCACGCCCAGCAGCGCGGGACGCTTCTTCCAGCCAGCCACAGCCTTCGCCCCGGCCCGCATCATATCGACGCCGCCGAGCGTATGCAGCGTCAGCAGCCGGACCCCGGGCAGCTCTGCCGCCGCAGCCACGCTCCCCGCCACGGTCTTCGGGATGTCGTGGAATTTCAGGTCCAGGAACACGTCAAAGCCCAGTCTGGCAATCTTCTCAACCGCCCGCGGTCCTTCCGCGGTGAATAGCTGGCTGCCTATTTTGAACATGCCTGCCGCCCCCCGGAGCCGGCGTGCCAAGACGCAGGCCGGCCCCAGGCGATCGACATCCAGGGCGACGATTAGTTGCGATGATCCGGCGTGGAGCGTGGAGGCACCTTCAGCAGTTCCAGGCGGACCTTGGCAGTTCCGCGCTGGTCAAACCCGAGCTCCCGGGCGACTTGATAGGAGACGTCCAATTCGCGTCCTTCGACATACGGCCCGCGGTCGTTGATCCGGACAACCTGACTCCGGTGGTTCCGCGGGTTCACCACCCGCACGATCGAACCCAGCGGCAGCGTCGGGTGAGCCGCCGTCTGTCCATACATATCATATGTTTCACCGGTCGCCGTCGGCAGACCGTCGAAATCCTCGCCATACCAGCTGGTGGTGCATTCCCAGACAGCCAGTGGCTTGGGCTGGGCTGAGGGGTTGGGCTTATCGTGGGAGGTGTTTGCGATGCTTGAGGCTGTTTGGTCGGGGCTGCCTGTTCTGGCTGCGGCTTTTGGATTGGCCGACGGAGTCAGAATAAGCATACCCAGTCCTAAGAACACCGTCTCGAGAACCACAAATATTTTGGCCTTCATATTCACCTAACCTTTTTGAAATCAGTATATTGTAACCTTTCGAAGGTCGTGAAAGCAACCGCTTTAGCTTTCGAGCGATCCCCGTAAGTTGCTGATCTCAAACAGATTTTCGTCCCGGCACCACATTTCGAGTTCCTCGACTAACTTCTCTGAAGCTCGCGGGTCCACGAAATGGGCTGTCCCTATTTCCACCGCCGAGGCGCCTGCAATCATATATTCGGCCACATCAGCCGGGCCTTCAATACCGCCTAACCCTACAATCGGTATCTGAATCGCCCGACTCGCCTCGTAAACCAACCTCACGGTTATAGGTTTTATCGCTGCACCCGACAATCCGCCCGTCGTACTTCCCAAGCGGGACCTTCGGGTGTGTGCATCGATACACAGAGCCGGATAGGTGTTTGCTATCACGACGGCGTCAGCGCCCTCCGATTCAGCCGCCTTCGCCGTAAGTCCAATTCTACCAATGACGGGGGAGAGCTTCACCCAGAGAGGCCGGCTGGAAGCCTTTGTAGCCGCTTGGACGACTTCCCCTGTGAGTACTGGATCGATTCCAAACTCCGCCCCTCCATGCTCTACATTCGGGCACGAGACATTCACCTCGTAAGCCGCTATCCCCTCTGCATCCTCCAGGATACGAATCACTTCGACGTAGTCTGCGATGGTCTGGCCGAAGACATTCGCAATGATCGTGGTCTCGTACCGCCGCAGCTCGGGCAGCTTCTCGGCCACAAATGTCCGCGCGCCGACATTTTGCAGCCCGATCGCATTGATCATCCCGCTGGCGGTCTCAGCCATTCGGGGCGCCGGGTTGCCAGCCATCGGTTCCCGGGAAAGCCCCTTGACCACAATTCCGCCCAGGCGGTTCAGGTCGACCATGGGTGCAAACTCCACCCCATAGCCAAATGTCCCGCTGGCCGCAATAATTGGGTTTTTGAGGGAAACGGTGCCTACGTTAACTCGGAGGTCTACCCCCGAAGGCCGCTCTTGGATGCGTACCGGCTCGGGCGAACTCACCGCCACCGAGTTTACCACGCCAGTCAAGAAGTCAGCCGGCCCAGTTGACTCACGTAGCGGCGGCGTTTCGCCGGCTTGCGGTTGCCGGTTCCAGGTGGAATCGCAAGCTCTCAATATTCTTGCCGAAAGCAGGTCGCTGATTTTGCGACCGCCGCTTTTAGGTGGAAGCGTGGGCCTTCAGGCCCGCGAGAAAAAATTGGCAAAATAAAGGGGCTTCAGCCCCGGGGCTGCGGACTCCCCGCCGTCTATGCTAGGATGAGTCGCCAAAATGCGCGTCGTCGAAAAGCGTCAACTGCTATCCGCCGAAGAAATTAATCGGACTCTCCAGCGTCTAGCCCATGAAATCATCGAAAAGAGCGAGGGCGCGAAGGATCTAGCCATCATAGGTGTCCGCCGCCGCGGCGTTACGCTGGCCGACCGCTTGGTGCGCTCGATTCGCGCATTTTCCAGAGCCGATGTCCCGATGGGCATTCTCGACATCTCGCTCTATCGCGACGATCTCTCGACCATCGGCCCGCAGCCGTCGCTGCAGGGCACAGAAATCGCCTTCCCGGTCGATAACCGCGATCTGGTCGTCGTCGACGACGTTCTCTACACCGGCCGCACGATTCGCGCCGCGATGAACGCCCTGTTCGATCTGGGCCGCCCGAAACGCATTCGCCTCTGCGTCCTGATCGACCGCGGGCATCGCGAGCTTCCCGTGGAAGCCACCTTCGTCGGCCGCGATGTGCAGACGAGCGACACCGAAATTGTGGAAGTTCGCCTCCAGGAGATGGATGGCGAGGAGCGCGTCGTTCTGGTCGACCGCGTTCCCTGATCGACGCCGGGTTTTCGGAGGCGGCTAACTCAGCTAAAGGGACACAGTGCAGCGCCTGTCACACTTGCTCGGAACCGAAAACCTCACCCGCGAGCAAATCACTTTTATTCTCGATCAGTCGAAACCCTTCCAAGAATTTCAGCGCTATCCGCTAAAGAAATTGGCCACGCTTCGCGGCAAGACGGTCGCCGTCGCCTTCTTCGAGTCGTCCACGCGCACGCGCATCAGCTTCACCACCGCGGCAGCGCGCCTCGGCGCCGACACGATGGCCCTGCAGGCGGAATCCTCCAGCCTGAAGAAGGGCGAATCGCTGATCGACACGGTCCGCACCATCGAAGCCATGCGGCCCGACGGCATCGTCATCCGCCACGCCTCCTCCGGCGCGCCCGAATTCGTCGCCGAACGCCTCGAAATTCCCGTGCTCAACGCGGGCGATGGCACGCACGAGCATCCGACGCAGGCCCTGCTCGACGCTCTCACCATCCGCGATCGCAAAGGGGGCCTCGAGGGCTGGAACATCACGATTCTCGGCGACATCCTCCACAGCCGCGTAGCCCGCTCGAATATTCATCTCCTCACGAAATTCGGCGCGCGCATCACGCTGTGCGGCCCTGCGATGTGGGTGCCGCGCGAGCTCGAAAGTATGGCTCCCGGCCTGCGCTGCACCACTTGCATCGAAGAAGCGCTCGAAGGCGCCGATGTCGTCATGGTCCTGCGCGTACAGACCGAACGCATCCACGAGCCCGCGCTGGCAGCCGAGGAGTACATCCTGGGCTATCAGCTCACCGCGAAGCGCCTGCGCCTCGCGCGGCCCGACGCCCTCGTGCTGCACCCGGGCCCCATGATCCGCGGCCTCGAAATCGATCCTGTCGTCGCGGACGGCGCGCAATCCTGCGTTCTCGAGCAGGTGACCAACGGCCTCGCCGTGCGCATGGCTCTTCTCTATCACTTGATTGGCGGCGCCCCCGTGGATGCGCCCCATCCCGCAAAGGACCGCTCGAATGCTTCTGATTAAGAATGGCCGCGTCCTCGATCCGGCCACCAAGACGGACGCCGCGCTCGATGTTCTTCTCGACCACGATCGCATCTCGCGAGTCGGCGCGAATCTCCCCGCCGACGGCGCCGAGATCTTCGACGCCAAAGGCCTGATCGTCGCGCCCGGCTTCATCGATCTTCACTGCCATCTGCGAGAGCCCGGCGGGGAATTGTCCGAAACGATCGAGACCGGCACGCTGGCCGCCGCGCGTGGGGGATTCACGGCCGTCTGCTGCATGCCGAATACGCAGCCGGTCAACGACAGCGCCTCCGTCACCCGCGGCATCGTCGAACGCGCCGCGGCTTCAGCCGCCGTCCGCGTCTGGCCCATCGGCGCCGCCTCCGTCGGCAGCAAGGGCGAGGCCCTTTCCGAAATCGCCGCCATGAAGAATGCCGGAATCGTCGCCGTAAGCGATGACGGCAAGCCCATCGCCACTGCCCGCCTGATGCGCCAGGTGATGGACTATTGCAATTCGCTCGGCCTGCCCGTCATCGACCACTGCGAGGACCCGTCTCTTTTCGCCGGCGGCGTCATGCGCGAAGGCCCGCACTCGCTTCGCCTCGGCCTCCAAGGCATTCCCGCGCAATCCGAATCGATTTGCGCCGGCCGCGACGTCGAAATTGCCTCGCTCACCGGCGCGCGCCTTCACATCGCGCACATGTCTACGCGCGGCGCGCTCGAATACGTTCGCTGGGGCAAGAAGCAGGGCCTGCGCGTCACCGCCGAAGTCACGCCGCATCATTTCGCGCTCACCGACGAAGACGTTCGCTACGACACGCACTACAAAATGAATCCTCCGCTCGCTTCGCGCGAAGATCGCGATGCCCTCATCGACGGCCTCGCCGACGGCAGCATCGATGCCATCGCCACCGACCACGCCCCGCACCATCCCGCGAGCAAGGACGTCGAATTCGATCGCGCGCCCTTCGGCATCACCGGCTTCGAAACTGCGCTCGCGCTCGGCCTCACCATCCTCGTCGATTCGAAAAAGCTTTCGCTGATGCGCCTGGTCGAGCTTTTCACCACCGGCCCGGCCCGCGTCCTCGGCCTCGAGCGCAAAATCGCCGCCGGCGAACCCGCCGACATCACAATTTTCTCCACCGATCGCGAATGGACATTCCGCGCTGCCGACTCCCCCAGCAAATCCCGCAACACCCCCTTCGATGCCCGCGCCTTCCGCGGCGCTCCCATGGCAACCATCGTCGCTGGCAAAATCGTCTTCCGCCGCTGAGCCCGCGCACAACCCGCATCATGCTGTCATTCCGCGCGAAGCGAGGAATCTGCTCTCTTTTTGTAGCGTCGGTCTACCCTGAGCGAAGTCGATGGGCGTCTCGTCGGCTCTAGCCACTAGCCACTCGTCACTAGCCACTGCTTTTGCACTCTCCTCGCCCTCTGCGTCTCTGCGGTGAATCGGTTTTTACTCCGACCGGCGCAAACAAACTATGTTACTTTTTCCTCTCCGGTGGGGGAGGCTCCGTTGACCCCAACAACCGCAACACAACATCCCGACCGCAGCCCCAGCGACTACCTCGCGGCCGAGCGCACCTTCCTCGCCTGGATTCGCACCGGCCTCGCCTTCATGGGCTTCGGTTTCGTCGTGGCCCGGTTCGGTCTCTTCCTGCAGGAATTCAGAGTCGTCGCGCCTGCTCTCGCCGTGCAGAGCCGCGTCACTGGTGGACACTCCGTCTGGTTCGGCACCGCCCTCATCCTCACCGGCGTGTTGATCGACGTCTTCGCCTGCATTCATCACGTAAATCTCGTGCGGCAATTGAATCGCGGCACCACCGAATTCACGCAACCCTCCAGAGCCGGCGTCGCCCTGGCCATCTTTCTGGGAATCGTTGGGCTCGCCATGGCCATCTATCTCGTGTCGGTCTAAATATCCCTTCAATGATTTCTCAGGAGAGGAGACAACGATGCCTTCGCTCGCAGACAACGGAATCGTCAGCAAGCCCAGCAATCATTCTGTGGATGCCACGGTGGAAAAGTTGAAAGGAATTCTGCAGGCCAAGGGCGTAGCCCTCTTCGCGCTCGTCGATCACAGCGGCGAGGCCGAAAAAGTCGGCCTGACGATGCGCCCCACCAAGCTCTTGATCTTCGGCAGCCCGAAAGCGGGCACGCCGCTGATGATCGCCTCGCCCAGCATCGCCATCGACCTCCCGCTGAAAATCCTGATCGCGGAAGACGCCGCGGGAAAGGTATGGGTCTCCTACAACGCGCCCGCATACCTAAAAGATCGCCACAATCTGCCGGATAATCTCCTGCAAAATATCGCGGTGATCGAAGCGCTCGCGACCGCAGCCGCCCAATAGCGGGCTCACGCAACTCGAACGCTGTCATTCCGAGCGAAGCGAGGAATCTGCTCTTGTTTCTGGGCCAGGAGTAGCTCACAGGCAGGTCGATTTTCCAGTGTTTCTCTGTGTCTCAGTGCCTCTGTGGCAAGTCTACTGCGCGGCAGGCTCAGCGGCGGGATGCATCCCGTGTTGTGGCACTTCGTGGATGCCGCGCGGCGGCGCCTCCTGGTGGAATCGGAAAAGCTGGTTCAGCGGCCCGGCGCCTTTTCCGATCTGATACGACTTCTCGATCGCCTTTGTCACGTACGCCTTCGCCAGAATCACGGCGTCGCGCAATTGCTGCCCGCTCGCCAGCTGCGCCGCGATCGCCGACGAAAACGTGCATCCAGATCCATGCGTGTTCGGGCTTTTCACATGATCGCTGCCGAACGTTTCGACCTCGGTTCCTTCGCACAGCACATCGATCGGCTTTTCGAGGTGCCCGCCCGTGACGATCACCGCGCGCGCCCCCATCTCCAAGAGTTTCTGCGCAGCCGCTTTCATCCCGTGCACGTCTTTCACTTCGAGGCCCGTCAAGAATTCCGCCTCGGGAATGTTCGGCGTGATCACGCTCGCGCGCTTCAGCAGGTCGTCGCGGACAAATTTCAGTCCTGGCGCGTCCAGCAACTCCGTATCGCCCGCCGTCGGCCGCGAAACCGGATCGAGCACCACGTGCGCGAATTTATGTTTGTCGAGAAATTCCGCCACCACCGCGGCATTCGCGCGATTTCCGAGCATTCCGATCTTCACGCCCGCGATCGCCGAATCTTCCGCCAGCGCATCGAGCTGCGCGCGCAGCGTCGCCGCCGGAGTCACCTGCACCGCGAGCACTCCCTGCGTCGATTGCACCGTCAGCGCCGTAACCGCCGCCACGCCGTAGCAGTTGTGCGCCGCGAATGTCTTCAAGTCGGCGGCCACACCCGCGCCGCACGAGGGGTCGAATCCGGCAATCGTCAGCAGGATCGGTGGTGCTATGTGGCTTCCGTGGTTCGTATGCGTAGCGTGACTGCTCAAATTCCAGTGCCCTCCGCGCGAGGCACAAATGCCGGCGACGCCCAACCTCGGAGCGTGCCGGCAAATTGAAATGTACGCGCCTTCTTGCCCTGCGCGCAACAGAATTTTTTCCCGCGCGGTGTGTCCAGCAGTCGAATGGTCAGCCGCCGCCTCGATCGCTCGAAGCGGCGGCGCCAGTGCGCTCACGCAAACGGATTTTCGTCGCCGCTCGGCCCGTAAATCGAGGGCACCGGAAGATCGAGCAGCCGCAAATACACGGAGAGTTGCCCGCGGTGGTGATAAATGTGGCTGAGCATGATCATTCGCACCACATCCTGGCGCGACTTGGTGAAGAGCGTCCGGCCGTTCGCTTTCAGCGTCCACGCCGCCCGCAACTGTTCTTCGTCAAGCCCATCCAGATACTCTCCCGCGTCCTTTACGCTTTGATCGAACACCGCGAGAATCTCTTCCGTGCTCTTTGCCTCCTCGAACTTGAAGGCGGTCGGATCGACTTCGTGCTCCGTCTTCTTGAGATTAGCCACAAATCGTCCGGGAACCGTTGCGATGTGCAACGCCAGCTGCCCGAGCGACATCGACTTCGCGCTAGGTTTCCAGCTCAGCTTGCCGGCCGGGACCCTTTCCAGCACGCGCCGCGTCGTCTTGGCTTCTTCGCGAAATTCCGCGCCGACTGGCGTCACTGCAATCGTCTTTTCCACTGCTGCTGTTGCATTCGTCATTGCTTTTCTCCTTTTCAGAAATGAGTTTAATCAAGAGTCTTTGTCGGCCGCACTCAGCGCGCGGTCGGCCGCCCCGTGCGGAACTTCTCCGCCCGCTCCTTGAGGTGCGCAGCGATGTAAGCCCAGCCCTTGCCGAAACCTTCCCGCTGATCCGCGGGAATCAGTCCGATGGCCATGTGGTGGAACTTAATCAGCGTCCCGCCGGCTTCCTCGCTCAGCCGGTACTGGACATTCGAAGTGGCTGCGTACGACATCATCAGCGGCCCATAGATCTCGAGCAGTGTCGGCCGCTTAATCGCCTGCACGTGTCCCCACAAGTGCCCATTGCCGTCGCCCAGGTCGCGATACCATCGACCGCCCGGCCACGGTTCGATCTTCATCGGCATGGGCTGGCTGCTGGTGGTTTCCATGGACGAGCCAAGCTGCTCGAGCAGTGAGTCAAACGTCACCGCCAGCGGCGCCTTCACGTGAATTTCCTCGTTAATGCTTAGCGTCAAATCTTCAACTCTTGCTGCCATTGCCATTGCGACCATCGTTCCTCCTTTTTTTAGTTGGTTGATTAGAAACGAAATTCGTGCGCGGCTCGCTCAGCGCGCAGCCGTCCGTCCCGCGCGCAGCGCCTCCGCCCGTTCTTTCAGCCGCGCGTGCGTATACCTCCATCCGTTCGGAATGCCCTGCCTGTGTTCGTCGAGAATCAACCCCAGGGCCAAGTGATGAAATTTGATCAGCGTCCCGCCCGCTTCTTCGCTCAGCCGGTATTGCAGGTTCGACACACAGGGATACGACATGATCAGCGGCCCGTAAATCTCGATCAGCGTCGGCCGCTTGATTGCCTGAACGTGCCCCCAAAGGTGTCCGTTGCCGTCACCGAGATCGCGATACCATCGTCCGCCCGGCCACGGTTCAATCTTCATCGGCAGGGGACGGTCCGCGGCCACTTCATTCAACGCCCCGATCTGCTCCAGCAGCGTGTCGAACGTCAGCTCCAGCGGCGCCTTCACGTGAATTTCTTCGTTGATGCTCAGCGTCAAATCTTCAACTCTTGTTGCCATTGCGATCATGATTCCCTCCTTCTTTGTGCTTGGACTCGCTTTCCTTCACCTTAGCTTCCGCGCGTTCCTTCACGCGGGCCAGTTGATTCCGCCACAACTGCTCGAACGTTCCCGCCCACTCGTGCAGCGGCCGGATCGCGTCGGCGTTTGTGCGATACAGCATCCGCCGCCCGTCCCGCCGCACCCGGACCAGCCCCACATCCCGCAGTACCCGCAGGTGCTTCGACACCGACGGCTGCTCCAGCCGCAGCGTCGCCACAATGTCGCCCACGGGCCGCTCGTCCAGCGCCAGGTAATTGAGAATCTCCCGCCGCCGCGGTTCCGCCACCGCATTGAACGCATCCGACGTCGTCGCTGCCCTTGCCATACTCGAATATTACATTCCCATATGGGAATATGTCAAGAGCTATTTTCTCGCCACCCAATCTGCCGCCTCGCGGCGTATGTCCTCTGGAGGGTTAGCTCCCTGTGAGGTCTCAACTCGTGATATAGAATCTCTCGCGGGAAAACGAGAACGCTCAAGAGGACGTCGAATGGACACAACGGGAACGGAATCTGCGCCGGGCTTTCGGTTCGATGCGGGCCTGATCCTCTTCGCGGTCGCGATCGTCGGGCTCGGCGTCCAAAACATCATTTCTGCCAAGGACGTCACTCAGGCGATGGGCCCGGGCTACAACGTTCTTCCCGTGCTCCCGTTTTTGCCTTCGATTCCATTGCTGGCGTACGCATTCGGCGTGGTGTGGGTGGCGTTGGGCGCGGGCCTGCTCTTCAAGCGCACGCTTCTGCCATCGGCGCTCGCGCTGGGGACAATCCTCTTTCTCTGCGCCGTGATTCTCGAAGCCCCAAAGAACACCGCGAACGCGGCCAACATCCGCGACGTCGGGCTGCGCACGGAAGTCTTCGAGCCTCTCGCCATGGCGAGCCTCGCATGGCTTTTGCCAGGCGTCGCCGCGATTCCGCGTTTCCTCGCGCTCGCGGCCCGCTGGATTTTCGCCGTATCGCTTGTCATCTTCGGCGTCGACCATTTCCTCGTGCTCCAATTTATTGCGGGATTGGTGCCCTCGTGGCTTCCGTGGCACGTCTTCTGGTCCGCGTTCTTCGGAATCGCATTCATCGCCGCCGGAATCGGCATCGCGCTGAATTTTCTGGCGCGCTGGAGCTACGCAGGCATCGCCCTGATGTTCGGGATCTGGGTCCTGACGCTGCACCTGCCGCGCGTCCTCCACGCGCTGCACGATCCCGACGAGTGGTCGAGCTTCTTCATCGCCCTTTCGCTCTGGGGCGGCTCGTGGTCCGTCGCCCGAAAGTTTTCGTAGCGGCGGCCTTCAGGCCGGCGGGTTTGCCTTTAGGTTTTTCGGGTGCCCCACCCTTGCGCAGTTTGCGAGGGTGGGACCTCCACGCAACATTCGCGCAAGAATGAGCCTATGAGCGCAGAACCCACTTCGCAGGATTTTTCCCTGTCTTCTGCTTCCTGCTTCCTGTTTTTCCGTCCTTGAATCGTGCCGCTCCAATCCTGGACAATCTTCGGCTATGCCCAGCCCGCAAATCGAAAATGTCTCCGACACCGCATTCGCCGTAGCGAATTACCGCGCTGAGGAAACAGCGCGCGCCGACGCGCTCTTCCGCGATCCGCTCGCCGGCGTCCTCGCGGGCGATCACGGAAAGAAAATGGCGGCGGCGATGCCGATGCCGTTCATGGTCAGCCAGATCGTCGTGATCCGCACCTGCGTGATCGACGACTTCATCCGCCAGGCCATTTCGCAGGGTGTCGATGTGATCATGAATCTCGGCGCGGGCCTCGACACGCGCCCCTATCGCATGGACCTGCCGGAGTCTCTGCTGTGGATCGAAGTCGATTATCCCCGCGTGATTGAATTCAAGGACGAACGCCTCGCGGGCCAGCAGCCGCGATGCAAATTGGAACGCGTCCCGCTCGATCTCGCGAACGTCCCCGAGCGCCGCAAACTTCTCGCCGCCGCCAACGCGCGGGCGAAAAAGCTGCTGATCCTCACCGAGGGAGTTGTTTCCTACCTAAGCGTCGAAGATGTGGCGTCGCTGGCCGACGATCTGCGCGCGCTCGACCGCATCGACGGCTGGATCGTCGAATATTTTTCTTCCGAGCTGATGAAATACCGGGGGCGCCGCCGCGTTCGCTGGAACATGCAAAACGCCCCGTTCAAATTCACGCCGCCGGACTGGTTCGCATTTTTCGCGAGCCACGGCTGGCAGCCCAAGCGCATGGGCTACCTGGTGGAAGAAGCCGAACGCCTCGGCCGCCCGATCCGGCTGCCCGGCGTCCTCGGCGCCATCATGAAGTTGCGCAGCGTCTTCATTTCGCCAGAGCGCCGCGAAGCCTTCCGTAAATTCCAGGCCTACGTCCTCCTCGGCCCCAGTTAGCACTGTCATCCCGAACGGAGTCCCGCGCTCTTGCCTTTCCCACCGCCTTTTGGTGGGCGCGGGACGCAGAGAGGGATCTGCTTTTGCCTTCGTCGCGGCCTTTCAGGTCGGCAGTCTTGCTTTCGCCGTGAGCCAAAGCCGTGCCGCCCGGGGGATTCTGCGCTTAGAATCTGGTATTAAGATGTAGGCGGAAAGTGAGGCTAATGTGAGCGCACTTGAGGGCTATCCCCGCATCACGCCGTTTCTCTGGTTTGACTCCAACGCCGAAGAGGCTGTCGACTTCTACATCAGCGTCTTCAAGAATTCGCGCCGCCTCGACGAACTTCGCAACACCGGCGACGCTCCCGGGCCGAAAGGCGGCGTCCTCACGATCGCCTTCGAGCTCGACGGCCAGAAATTCACTGCGCTCAACGGCGGCCCTGCCTTCAAATTCACGGAAGCCGTTTCGTTCGTCGTGCGCTGCGATTCACAGCAGGAGATTGACTACTACTGGTCGAAGCTGACCGCCGGGGGCAGCGAGGTTCAATGCGGCTGGCTCAAGGATAAGTTCGGCCTCTCCTGGCAGATCACTCCCGCGCGCATGTCCGATTATCTGAAGCACTCGAAGGCGATGCAGGCCATGATGAAAATGAAAAAGCTCGACATCGCCGAACTCGAGCGCGCCGCCCAATCCTAATTCGGCATCGCAACCTACAACACACGCAAGGGATGCTATAATTTGGGTATATGGAAACCGTGGATGTTAAATTGCTATCAGACCTTCTTAGGGCTGCGAACTTGGAGGGAGGCAGTCTCTCCCAAGAAGCCGCGCGACTGCTAGCGCTGGAACTTTATCGCGAGGACAAGGTTTCGCTAGGGCGCGCCGCGGAGTTGTGTCAAACGCCCGTGGCGGCCTTCATGGATTTCGCGGCGAAACACGGTGTCCCGCCGCTGCGATACAGCTTTGAAGACCTGGAAGAGGAACGCCAGACCGCTGACCGTCTCAAAGCGTGATCCCTGTATCTGACTCATCTCCGCTTATCGTACTAACTAAGCTCGATTGCCTGGACCTCCTCAACCGAGTTTTTCCGCGAGTTTATATCTCCAATGAAGTTCACCACGAACTCGTGATCGCTGGCGCTGGTTTGCCCGGAGCGTCCGAGGTATCGAAGGCTGGTTGGATCGAGGTCAAGCCGCTTCAGAATCCAGCCAGTCTGCCGTCGGCACAAGAGAAGCACGGCCTAGGTCCCGGCGAGATGAGCGTGATCCTCCTGGCCAAAGAGCTGGGCGGAAATCCCGTGCTCATCGATGATTACAGAGCGCGCAAACTAGCGAAGGCAGAGGGTCTTGAAATTCTGGGAAGCGTCGCTCTGCTCGAGGCCTTTTTCCGACGGCGCTATTTGCCGATCTCCGAGGCACTTTTCGGCAACTGCTAGTACACAACGTCTATATCGATCAACGATTGTTGGATCGTCGTCTGCGATCCTTAGGACTTCCTCCGCTCTAGGTTCGACACGACCCACCGTGAGCACGTACACCTCCCGTTTGGATTTCTGTTATCTTTTGATGAATGCGCGCGACTGCGATCATTCTAGGCGTTCTTCTCGGTACCGCCGTGAGTGGCTCCCAAACAAAACATTGGACGGAGACATCCGACGAGACGATCTGGCACGGACGCTACAAGAACTGTGACCACGGATACTTAGTCAATCTTCCACCTGGGGTCGTGGGACATAACTCTCTCCCACCAAGTCCGAATCACGGAATTCTCATTTCGGCCGAGAATCCGGGCATCACGAGCGATGTATCCCCGGAAGAGCCGAGGCTGATAGACGTCTACGATACAAATGATGCCGGTGAACTAGGGAGCCCGGGAGCATACATCGAGCAATACGAGCTAAAGCCGACGGAAACGTCCGAGAGAGTCACCGTTCTTGAGCAGCGCGCGACAAAATTCCGTGGCGCGCCGGCAATGTTCATCCGTCTTCGGAAGACGAACAATGTCTCGACTTCTGAAATTGAAGAGCTGGTTGTTTACAGGAGGCCCAAAGAGATTGGACCGCTCTTTAGTATCGTCCTGTTGCGTACAACTCCCGAACATTATGGCGAGGATCACGCCCTCTACGTTCAAATCCGAAACGGTCTGGAGTTCATTCCAGTCCCGGAAGGTGAGTGCTCAAACGACTGAACGCATGCAGCGGCGCCGCGGGATCAGGGGAAGAGGCCGCGGACTAGCGTTGCGTCGGCTACGCGGCCGACTGCGAGCACGTATGCGCCGGTGCGCATGTGCGTCCTGTGCTTGCGCATCGATTCGTAGACTTCGAGGAAGGCGCGGCGCATCAGCGACTCGAGCTTCAGGTTCACTTCGGCGGCCGGCCAGAAGAAGCTTTGCAGGTCCTGCACCCATTCGAAATAGCTTGCGGTGACGCCGCCGGCATTCGCGAGAATATCGGGCAGCAGCATGATGCCCTTGCGCGCGAGCGCTTCATCCGCGTGCGGAGTGGTCGGGCCGTTGGCGGCTTCGGCGACGATTTTCGCCTTGATCTGGTCGACGTTATTCAGCGTGATCACGTTTTCGAGCGCCGCGGGGATCAGGATGTCGCACTTCATGGTGAGCAAATCGTCGTTTGAGATGCGCGACGTCCCCGGCATGCCGACCACGGTGCCGGAACGCTCCTTGTAGCGCATCGCTTTCAGCGGATCGATGCCGCGCGAATTGAAGACGCCGCCGCGCGAATCGCTGATCGCGACGATGCGCGCCTTCTTTTCGGCGAATAGCTTCGCCACCATCGAACCCGCGTTGCCGAATCCCTGAATCGCGACGGCCGCGCCGCGCACCGACATCTTTTTCACCTTGCACGCCTCTTCGACCGCCACCAGCACGCCGCGCGCCGTGGCTTCCTTGCGTCCTTCGGAGCCGCCGATCGAGACCGGCTTGCCCGTCACGACGCCGAGCGTCGAATATCCCTTCGTCATGGAATAGGTGTCCATGATCCACGCCATGGTCTGCGCGTCCGTGTAGACGTCCGGCGCGGGAATATCCTGCTCCGGCCCGATCACCGGCAGAATTTCGGAGGTGTAGCGCCGCGTCATGCGTTCGAGCTCGGCCTTGCTCATGCGCTTGGGATCGCAGATCACGCCACCCTTGCCGCCGCCAAACGGGATGTTGACCGTGGCGCACTTCCACGTCATCCAGGTGGCGAGCGCTTTCACTTCGTCAACCGTGACGTTGGGGTGATACCGGATGCCGCCCTTGGCCGGGCCGCGCGCCAGATTGTGCTGCACGCGATAGCCGGTGAAAACCTTCACCTGCGCGTTATCCATCTTCGTCGGGATCGATACTTCGAGCACGCGCTTCGGCGTGCGGAGGATTTGGCGCAGGCCCGCGTCGAGCTTCAAGTATTCGGCCGCAATGTCGAACTGGATCTGCGCGATCTTGTAGGGATTCAGGTCCTCGCGCGGAGCGATCCGCGGTATCGGTTGAGGAGCCGGTTTGGCAACGGTGGCCATCTTGCCTTCCTCCTGAGGTGGGGAGCTTGCGCTGTCCTCTATCGCTTCGCAACTTAAATAAATGGCCCGATTTTTCGCCCGATCGCTTGTAAGTCTATCGAGACTCGAAGTTTAGCCAAGCGCCAAAAGATGTCAACGGAAACGATGCCCCGCGCCTCGTATTGGGTAATGTGAGAAACGGCGTTCCGCAGCGCGACGGCTCTCCTAAACTACTGAAACTGGGTATGTTACTAGCGTGCGGCCCTCATTGCACAACGCGCACACCCTCGATGGAAACAACCAAGTTGACCTCGCGCCAAGCCCCAATGTAGGCTCGCCATTCGCTGCTGCATCGGCCAAACCCGCGCCCGGCGGCGCAATCCGCAAAGGCCGCCCGCCGCGTACCTTCGAGAAGGGAGCTTCCAACCTGGTGAGTTCGCAGATGGGAGCGGAGGTGAGGGCCTCGGATGCGGCGCTCATCGAACGAGTGATGCAGCGGGACGAAGCGGCGCTCGCCGCGCTTTACGACCGCTACGCCTCGATGCTTTCCTCCGTCCTCAATCGGATTCTGCGCGACACCCAGGCCGCCGAGGAAATCTTGCAGGATATTTTCTTTCAGCTCTGGCGCGCGCCCGCGCGATTCGACGCGTCGCGCGGCTCGCTGCCCGGCTGGCTGCTGGTGATCGCGCGCAACCGCGCGATTTCCCGCTTGCGCCGCCACAATCCGGCGGCGGGCGACGAGCTCGGCGAAAATTCGGTTGTGCTGCCCGTGAATTTCGAAAGCGCGGTCGCGCAGAAGCAGTTGCTGGAACGCGTGAAACGCGCCCTCGAGAATCTGCCGGCGGAGCAGCGCGCCACCGTCGAGCTCGCGTATTTCGAGGGGCTCACGCACAGCGAGATCGCCGCGCGTACCGGCGACCCGCTCGGCACCGTGAAGACGCGGCTGCGCTCGGCGGTCGAAACGCTGAAACGCACGCTGCACGCGGCGTCATGAACATGAAATGCTAGCGACATGACAAACGGCCATCCAACTCGCGACGAAGATTTCGACCTACTCGCGCTCGGCGCGCTCGAGGGCGAAGAGCGGCAGGCGCTCGAGGCGCACGTGGCGTCGTGCGCCGATTGCGCTCGCAGGCTCGCCGAAGCGCGCGGACGCGTGGCGCTGCTTTCGTTCGCCGCGCCGCCGGTGGCGCCAGCCGCCGCCGTGAAGCAGCGCCTGATGGCGCAGATTAGCGGCGAGGCTGCGGCTGAGG
>JBAPOM010000161.1:0-2720 GCA_049279635.1 Candidatus Acidiferrales bacterium | reverse complement strand
AGCTCCTTGAAGGCTGTTATGACTGGGTTAGCTCCCCAATCGGAAGCGTCAGGCGGTTCGTAGGGAATCGACGTTTGCCGAATCTCGCCCGTGTCGCGATGGCGTGCAGTGATTCTCAAAGCGGGCCGAATGTAAACAGGATTCCCAGATTCGTCTTTACCGGTCGGAATCCATTCATACCAGATACACCAATCACCAATTCGCGGTGAATTGGCTTGCATCAAGGCGTTGGAGGTCAGAAGCTGCGTTTGGTTGATCGCATTGATTATTTCCGCTCTCTGGCTTGCTGGGAGGATGAAATCTGTCTTGAGGAATTCTTTCCATCGTTCAATCTGCCTTAGTACCTCTGCCAAGGTTCGTCGAGCAAATTGCTGAACGAAGAAGTATGCGGCTTGAGGGATCTGAAGGCTTACGATACTCTTCACGCCCTCGTATCGAATTCCGTGATCCGCCAGTTTCTCGAATATGTCGCGCGATCTTCGGGTTGGCCCAGGAGTCTTGCCCATAAGGACGAACATAGACATCAAGGGGCCTGTCGGCAAGAGCACGAGCTGAGCGACAGATTGTCCTCGATCGATACAGGTTTCTAACGCCCCGGAATCCTGACGTAGGCGATTCTTGCGCGGAGAACCGAACCAAATCTTCGATGCTGTTGTCTGACCGGTTGTCCGTGGTTGTCAACTGGTTGTTCCGCAGTTCAACCCGGTTCTACAACCGGGTTCTAGAACCGACTCGAACGCGGGTTCCTGGAGGGCGAAGGGCAATCAGACGTTAGACCGGCATTTGTAGCCTCCAGAGCTACCCGGGGTAGTCAACCGGTAGGCTACTGGTAGCCTACCGGTATTCGCCGGTACCGTACAGGTATCGTACATGTGCCGGAATCGGCGTCACAGCGTCGACGTCACCCTCGGTTTAACACGGTTTTTCAGGCGGTTTGCAAACCCGGTTTGCAAACCGCCTGTCAGTGGCTCGGACCAGTGGGGAAGCACCCCACGACCCCAATTCTGTCGCTGAGGCAACGCGCAAAGTCCCTTCGCGGAGCGCTGCTGTAACTCTCCGCGAATCACCACGAGCATGCCGCAATACTTGCATGGTCTCCGGGAAAATCGATTGCGTGGCGGTGCTGGCCCAGATTGTTTACGCGGCATGCCCGCGCAAGCGTTGTGCCGCTTCGCAATTCACGGGGCAGTCTCGTCGCGCGGGAACCGGTGACCACCATGCCGCATGAGGTTTATCCATCCTGAGCGGAGTAAGCCAAAGATGCTGCCGGCTTGCGTCGTATGGATATCCGAGCGCCTCTCGTACTAAACGAACAGCCATCACCAAACCGGCCCAAACGGAGACGAACGAGACCGTGGGGATCGCGCCTTGGAAGGGATCGTCGTCCGGGTGCTGACACCCGGAGCACGGCTGGTCCGGATTATGCGCGGACGAAGAAATGCTGAAATGACTTGTGCCACTGACGCCGACCCATCCGGGAGCATGGCGTTGAACTTCCCACCGACTCGGGATGTCGTCGACACCAACCAAAATCCGTTCAGCCAATCCTATGGCGTTATTCGCCCCAAACCGCGTAGGAACGGGTTCAAGTTCAAAGCCAGCGCCACAGCTTCGAGCAACCACTTCGACTTTGGGCAGACCGACGTCTGTCGTCACGGTCAACATGTTCCGGTTGAGGTTCGAGTCGGCCGTGACATCGTCATCGAAAATACGACCGCGAATCCGGAGATTGGGAATATGCGCGAGGGTGTAAAGCGCGGCTTGGGAAATCGCGCCGGCACTGATTAGGTCCACGCGCCCGAGATCAATCGCCGTCTGGGGTAGGGGAATCGAACCGAAATCCCACGCGCAAGATTTTGTCGGCTCGAAAAGCTCCTGGCCACAATCTTGGATCGGTAAGCGCCGCATGACGAACTTGAAAGCCTCAGTCGAAGCCATCGCAGCGCTGGTTATCGCACCGATAGGCCACGTGGCAGTCCATAGGTTGGCCGTCTGGCTCATGGCCAAAGCTCCAGACCAATCAGTTCCGCTCAGCCGCCACAGCCACGGGTGCAGTCGCTCGACCTGGGTATCTCCAAGCACAAATACGATGTCGGCTCGCTGCCAATTTACCTCACCGCGCACCATGGCCCCTTTAATGAATTTGTCACTGCAATCGAGCAAGGCTTGACGAAGTTCGAGCCCGGACAGTAATGGGTGCAAGAAGATCAGGGGCACTTCGGGAATGCTGAGGCTCACCTGCATGCCCAAGCGACTCAATAACGAAACCAATGTCACGAGCGCCGTTTGCCCGGTGTGCGATGACAGGTTCCGCAGATCAGAAACACAAAGAGCCTGGCACGATTGAAAACGTTCACAGATTTCATCATTAGCCGCGGCACCGGACAAGTAATCGTGGCAGAGCAAGACAGTGCGACTCAATTGATCGAGTTGTGGCCTCATAATTCGAAAACCTCCGCACCAGATTCAACCTGACGCCAACTACCACCCGTTTGCAGACGGCCAATCCAAGCCCCGTGCAACGTGGGCTCGCCGGCTGCAAAATCGGGAATGACGACTGACAAAAATCCGGCCTGCGCGATGATCGGCCACTTGACCGCGCTCGAAATACTTTCTTTGTGCACGTCCATGCCGATATATTTGGTGCCAGTCATACGGGCGCTCCTTTCTGGAGAAGGTTGAGGCGAACACTCAAAACCCTACTCCAAAAGGGGCGCCCC
>JBAPOM010000160.1:0-14702 GCA_049279635.1 Candidatus Acidiferrales bacterium | reverse complement strand
GAGGGAGCTTTTTCCGCTTTTTTCCTTGTCGATCGCTCTGTATTTGAAGCCTGTTGCGAATGGACATCGCGCACCGCAGGAAGCATCTAAATCTATCGATTTAGCGAGACATGGCCGCCAAGAACAGCATCTTCTCGCAGGAAACGTTTCGCTTCTTTCGCGAGCTCGGGCGCAACAATCATAAGCCGTGGATGGACGAGAATCGCGAGCGATATCGCGCGGTGCTGGTCGATCCGCTACGCGAGCTGCTCGAGAGGCTGACTCCGGCCGCGCGGAAGCTGAATCCGCGCTTCGCGGTCGGTGGCCGCGTGGGCGAGAATTTCTCGCGCATCAACCGTGACATCCGCTTCGCCCGCGACAAATCGCCTTACCGCACGCAGATGTATCTCTTCTTCGCGGAGCCGGAAGGCGGTGCGCAGCTGTACGTCGGTCTTGCGGCCGATAGCGTGACGTGCGGCTTCCGCGTGTACAGTGAGGGCCGGACTTCGCCGCTCGTGCAGATCGGCCGCGCGCGAGGCGGCGAAAATACGGCGTGGATCGAGCGGCAGAAGCGCCGGCTCGCAAAATATGAAAGCTATTGGTACGCGACCGAAAAGGGCGAGTGGGCAAAGCACAAGGGCTGGCCCGTGAAGCCGGAAAATTGGAAGAAATTGCAGGGATGGATCGTGCGGAGGAAATTTGCGCCAGCGGTCGCCACGCGCGAGGGATTCGAGCGGGAGGTCGCCAAGATTTTTCGTGAGGTCTATCCGTTGTATCCGTTCACGACCTCGGCGGCGTGGAAAGCATAGCGAACAGGAGCGGATTCGATGGCCATGAGCAGAGGGCAAGCGCGTACGGAGCATTCCACGCAGGCAGGACCCGGGCACGACCAGTTCACCGAGACGATTTACGGCGTGGTCTGCGCCGGATGCCACAACTACATCCTCATCGACAAAACGAATTGCCCGCCCACATGCCGCGAGCATGAAAGTTGCCGCCAGGCATACTCCTAGGCGCCCGTAGCGCGTAAACGCACACGCCCGTTCGCTTGGGCGAAACGGGATTAGAATAGAGCCACTCGCCGCGCCAGCCGGGAGAATGCAACACCTGTTCGGCCGAACGGCATCTACGTCAGTATTCCGAAAGCGCTGCGACTGAGGTTCCCGATGAAAGCTACACGCGGATTTCGCTTCCCGGGCCGACGACTCTCTCACGAGCATCCGGCACGCCGTTTTGCCGATTGGGCCGGCCCTTCCGTGCTTGCGTGCGCGTGGATCGCGATGGCCGCGGTCTCAGTCCGCGCTCAGGAAAATCCCGCCACGAGCGCGCCGGCTGCTCAGCAAGACGCCGAACCCGCCCTGACGCACCGGCCCGCCGAGCAGCCACTCACGAGTCCAACGGTCGCTTTGACAGTGCCCAAAGGCACTCCGATCCAGGTGGCGCTCGATAAGGAAGTGCGCATCGAGAAAGTCGGGCAGCCGGTGTGCGGGCACGTGGTCGAGCCGGTCTATGCGTTCGATAAACTGGTGATCCCAGCGGGAACGGAAGTGACGGGGCAGATCGCGCAGGTCGAGGGCGTTTCCACGGGGAAGCGGGTAATGTCCGCGCTCGACGCCGATTTCACGCCGGATCGTAAGATCGAGGTAGAGTTCGACCAAATTAACCTCGCCAGCGGAAAGCAAATTCCCGTTCACACGAAGGTGATCCCGGGATCTGGACAAGTCATCGAATTCGTTTCCGCTGCGGATGAAAACCAGAAAAAAGGCGTGATGGATGCCGCCGCGACAAAGACCAAAGAAGCAAAGCAGCAGGCCAAACAGGAATGGAACAACGCCATGAGCCAGATGAAAACGCCGGGCAAGATCCATCGCATCGAGCGCTTTGCCGTCGGGCAGCTGCCCGTGCATCCGCAGTATATTGATGCCGGAACGGTCTACTTCGCGGAGCTGCAGGAGCCGCTCGATTTCGGCACGGAGCCGCTGACCACGCAGATGGCGAGCTCGATCGGAACGACGCCGGCAGATGGCACCGTGGTCCAGGCGCGGCTGATGACGCCGCTGAGTTCGGCGACCGCAAAAAAGGGCGACGAGGTCGAGGCGGTGGTTTCGCGGCCGTTGTTTGACGGCGACCGGCTGATCTTGCCGCAAGGCAGCTTTCTGAAAGGCTTGGTCGTGCAGGTGCGGCCTGCACATCGGCCGGACAAAAACGGCCAACTGCGGCTGGTGTTTCACGATTTGATTCTGCCGGAGGGCGTCGAGCAAAATGTGGAAGCGAGCCTCGCGGGCGTGGAAGCGGCGAAGGCCGACAATGTGAAGCTCGATTCCGAAGGCGGCGCGCAAGCGAGGTCGCCGAAAACCCGGTATCTGAACGCAGGCGTTTCGATTGGCCTCGCGGCATTGTCGTTCCGCGGCGATCCGGACGCGAAGACGCCGAACCCGGCGGGAAACACGAGCAATCGTGTGGCGGGCGGCGCCGTCGGATTCAAGGCTGTGGGCATCGTGATGGGTGTGCTGGTCCACTCACGCGCGTTCGGCTATTCGATGGGTGCGTATGGTGCAGGTGTGTCGGTCTATACGAATTTCATTGCGCGCGGGCACGACGTGGTCTTCCCGAAAGACACGGCGATGACGATCGGCATCGGCACGCGCCCGCCGGAGAGCGCGCCGGCACCCACGGCCAACCCGGCCGCGCTGCCGGAATCGCCTGAGCCGATCTCCTCAAAACCCATAGGCGAATAGGGGGTTGTTCCGAGTTGGTCCGGCGCTGTCAGTAGTACTGTCCTAATTCGGCGACGGGCTCTCCGAAGAAGTTACAGCTTTCCCCAAAAGGCGAACGCCACAGCACCGACCAGAAACAGGAACGAGACGGCATGATTCCATTTGACGCTTTCGCCGAGATACGACCACGCGAAGATGACGAACACGCAAAGCGTGATGACCTCCTGGATGACTTTCAACTGGAACGCTGTGAATTCACCATAGCCGATGCGATTCGCCGGGACTTGAAAACAATATTCAGCGAACGCGATTAACCAGCTCACCAAGATTGCTGCCAGAAGCGGAGCTTTGCGGTATTTCAGGTGACCGTACCAAGCAATCGTCATGAAGATATTCGAGCAAATCAGAAGGAGAATTGTTTTCATGGCTCTCGAATCGTACCACGGGCGGAACACTGAGGTTTTCGTAATGGCTATCTGGTCGGTAAGGCACCATCAGTGTAGTCGTTGACGGAAGCGGCTCAGGGCCATATAATTGGGGTTTGTCAATTGAGCAGGGAGGCAGCATGTACGCCGTAATTCGCAGTGGTGGGAAACAGTATCGCGTCGCGCCGGGCGAGACCATCGAGGTCGAGCGGCTCGAAGGCAAGGTGGGCGGCAAGGTGACGTTTGAAGACGTGATCGCCGTGCGCACCGACGACAAAAAGATTCTGGGCGGCGAACAAGCCGCGAAAGCCAAAATCACCGGAAAAATCGTGAAGCACCTGCGCGGGCCGAAGCTCAAAGTGCTGAAATTCAAGACGGGCGGCCAGTACAAAATTCAAACCGGCCACCGGCAAGGATTGACCGCCGTCGAAGTCGGTGAAATTCAACTTTCCTAGGAGTTTGTCATGGCACATAAGAAGGGCGGCGGGTCATCCGTAAACGGACGCGACTCGCACGGACAGCGGCTCGGAGTGAAGCGATTCGGCGGGCAGCTGGTGACCGGCGGGAGCATTCTGATCCGGCAGCGCGGCACGCGCTACAAGCCCGGCAAGAACGTCGCGCGCGCCAAGGACGATTCGCTGTTCGCGCTGAAAACCGGCGTGGTGCGCTTCGAAGATAAGGGCGCGAAGGGGCGCTTCATCAGCGTGCTGCTGGTCGAAGACGGCGCCGCCGTCGGCGGCGCTGAAGCGAAGCCCGCGGCACCCGCCCATTAGAGATTCATCGTTCATCGTTGACTGGTCTTGACCCGCAATCGCAGGACGGCGTTTCTCCCGAGGTTTTCCGCGGCGGAGGCGTCTGCCCTGTCCCTCATTCGCGGCATACGCTTCCTTCGTGTACACTTTTGAAACGGGTGATTTGTGTTTGTTGATGAAGCCAAAATCCAGGTGAAGGGCGGCGACGGCGGCAATGGCTGCGTCGCGTTTCGGCGGGAGAAGTACGTCCCGAGGGGCGGGCCATCGGGCGGCGACGGCGGCCACGGCGGCGACATCGTGATCGAGGCGAATCCCAACGACAACACGCTGCTGCGCTACCGCTACAACCGCGAATTTCGCGCCGAGCGCGGGCGGCACGGCGAAGGATCCGATTGCCATGGGCGGTCGGGCGAAGATACGGTGTTGAAAGTTCCTGTGGGCACGGTAATTTTCGACGCGGATTCGGGCGAACAGCTTTTCGATTTCACCGAGCCGGGGCAACAGTTTCGAGCGGCGCGCGGCGGGCGGGGCGGGCGCGGTAACGGGAATCCGGCGTTCGTCCGGCCATGGCATCAGGCGCCGCGCGAGCATGAAGACGGGCGCCCGGGGCAGGAACGCCATCTGCGGCTCGAATTGAAATTGCTCGCGGATGTGGGGCTGGTCGGCTTCCCGAACGCGGGGAAATCGACATTCATCTCGCGCATCTCGGCGGCGCGGCCGAAGATCGCGGCGTATCCGTTTACGACGCTCGAGCCGCACCTCGGAGTGGTTTCGGCCGATCCCGATGCGGTGCCAGGACAGGGACGCACGTTCGTGGTGGCCGATCTGCCGGGATTGATCGAAGGCGCGCACGAAGGCGTGGGGCTGGGCATCCGGTTCCTCAAGCACGTGGAGCGGACGCGGCTGATCGCGCACCTCGTCGATACAAGCGATGCCAACGACCGCGATCCCGTGCAGGATTTCGAGATCATCGAGCGCGAGCTTGCGGCGTTTAGCCCGGCGCTTGCGGAAAAGCCGATGATCGTAGTCGCGACGAAGCTCGACGCGACGACGGACCGCACGCGGCTTGAAGAGTTGCGAGCTTTCGCGGCGGAACGCGGCCTCGAATTCCACGCCATCTCTTCAGCAAGCGGCGAGGGCATCGTCGAACTCGTGCGCGCAATCGCGAATGCGCTCGACAAGATTCCGAAGCCAGCCGCGGCATCGGACGCCTCCAAAGAAGGCGAGATGCCCGAGAGCAGCACGGTCGAAGTGCCGCACGTCGATGATGAGACTGCCGCGGCGCCGCATACGGAGAAACATTGATCCCGCAGCCGGCTCATGAATCTCCGGGCGCGTGGCATCACCGCTCGGTGGCGCTTTTCGGCGGGACGTTCGATCCCGTGCACGCGGGCCACATCGCGGTGGCGCAGGCGGCGCAGCGGCGGTTCCATCTCGACGCGATCCATTTCATTCCTTCGTCGCATCCGCCGCACAAGCCGCAGCGCGAGCTGACGCACTTCGCGCATCGTTATGCAATGGTGGCGCTGGCGTGCGGAGGACATCCGGGATTCATTCCATCGCTTGCGGAAGCGCCTCTGGGCGGCGCGCCGCACGTCTTTTACACGATTGAGACGGTGCGAAAATTCCGCCGCGAGCATCCCGACGCGCATTTGTACTTTATCGTCGGCGCGGACCAGTTTCTCGAAATCCCGACGTGGAAAAACTACGACACGCTGCTGGACCTTTGCGATTTCATCATCGCGAGCCGCCCCGGTTTCCGGCTCGACGCGCTGCGCCTGGTGATTCCGCCGGAAAAGCTGGGCCGGGCCGCGGCGCAGAGCCCGCAGAAAATCATGCTGCGGAAATCGACGGTTTATTTGCTGACCACCGTCGCGAGCCACGTCTCCTCCACAGAGGTGCGCGTGCGGCGCGAGCGTGGCCAGAGCATCCACGGGCTTGTGCCGGCGCGCGTGGAGGAATACATTCTCGGACAGGCCCTGTACCAGTGAACTTGGAAACCTTGCGCCCCGAAATTCGGTGGGCCGTGGAAGCGGCTCAAGACAAGCAGGCCGTGGACGTGACCGTGCTGAAATTGGCCGGCGCGACTGCGTTCGCGGAATATTTTCTGCTGTGCTCGGGAAGCAGCCAGCCGCAGATCAAGGCTATTGGCGAAGCGATTGAGGAGCGGCTGGACCGCGAGCGCGTCCATCTGGCGCATCGCGAGGGCAAATCCGGCGCGGAATGGGTCTTGCTCGACTACGGCGATTTCATCGTGCACATCTTCAGCGAACGCGCGCGGCACTATTACGACCTCGAACGGCTTTGGCGCAATGCCGAGCGGTTCGATGTCCCCGCGCCCGGCAGGCCTCACGAGCCGCATGCCGAATCCGAGGGAGACGCGGCTCAGCGATGAGCGCCGCGGAGATCGTCTGGGTCGCGGCCGATCCGGCCTCCGAGCGCGTCCTCGAAATTGCGGGAAAGCTTGCCGAGACGGCGACCACACTGCTGATCACCGGTGAGAGTGGCACGGGCAAAGACCAGCTCGCCCGCTGGATTCACGAGCACGGTCCCCGCCGCGACGCGCCATTCCTGAAAATCGACTGCGCCAGCCTGCCCGCCGAGCTGGTGGAATCCGAACTTTTCGGTCACGAGCGCGGTGCGTTTACGGGCGCTGTGGCGCGCAAGCCGGGACGGCTCGAGATGGCGCTCGACGGCTCGGTGATCCTCGACGAAGTCGCCGCGCTCTCGTCCGTGATGCAGGCGAAGCTTCTGCGTGTGCTCGAAGAGCGGACGTTCGAGCGGCTCGGCGGCACCGAAACGCTGCGGATGGAGGCGCGTGTGATGGCGTTGACCAACGCGAAGCTTGACGAGGCTGTCGCCGCGGGCCGCTTTCGTGAGGACCTTTTTTTCCGGCTGAATGTACTGGCGTTTTCGGTGCCGCCGCTGCGCGAGCGCCGCGCCGACGTCGCGCCTCTCGTTGCACATTTTCTCGCCCGGCTCGGCCCCGTGCACGGGCGTGCCGACGCGTCGCTCGATCCTGCGGCGTTGGCGCTGCTCGAATCGTATGCGTGGCCGGGGAACGTGCGCGAGCTGAAAAACGCGATCGAGCACGCGCTCGTGTTTGCCAAGGAGCCCGTCTTGCGCGCCGAGGATTTTCCGGAGATTCTGCGCGCGGCTGCTAATTCGCACGGTACCGCGGCTTCACTGCGTTCGCTCGAAGATCTCGAGCGCGAAGCCATTCGCGTGACGCTCGAGGCGACGCACTACAAGATCGGCCAGGCGGCCGATTCGCTCGGCATCAGCCGCAAGACGCTGCTCGAAAAGCGCAAGAAATACGGCCTGATGTAAGCCGGGGCCTTCGGCGGTCCGGCGAGAAGGAATTCGCCGCCGTAGGGCGGGTTTAAAATCCGCCCCTACAAACGCTCATTTTGGTCCAGCGTGCCCCATGAAAATTCGACTACTCATGCTTGGCAAGACGCGGCGCGAGGAAATCCGCGCGCTGCTCGACGATTACGTCCGCCGCATCGGGCGTTACGCCGAAATCGAGGTCAGCGAATTGCGCGACGGTTCGCCGGCCGCGCTGCGCAAGCTGAAAATCGAACCGAGCGCGACGGTCGTCCTGCTCGATGCCGCCGGAAAGCAATTGACGTCGCAGCAATTTGCCTTCTGGCTCGGCGACCTGCGCGACCGCAGCGCGCGGGAGATCGTTTTCCTCTGTGGCGGCGCGGAGGGCTTCCCCTCCGATCTACGCGATAGCGCCAAGCAGAAAATCTCGCTTTCAACGCTGACCATGCCGCACGAATTCGCGCGCGTCGTGCTCGCCGAACAGATTTACCGGGCGTTTGCGATTCTCGCCGGGCATCCTTATCCGAAATAGCCACGGAGACACGGAGGCACAGACGCCAGGATTCATGAAGAACCGGCGCTCCTGTGGGCTTTGGTGACTTGGCGGCAAGTCGCTTCTTGACCTTTGGGGAGGGCGCGGCGAGTATTAGAAATTGCGGCTCGGGGAGCTATGAAATGCCGGAAGGCCAGGGGCTTCTCATCGTTTACACGGGGCCCGGCAAGGGCAAGACGACTTGCGCGCTCGGGACGGCGTTTCGCGCGGTAGGCCAGGGGCTGCGCGTGCTGATGGTGCAGTTCATCAAAGGCTCGTGGCACTACGGCGAGCTCGATGCCGCCAAGATGCTGGGTGACGATAGATTCGAGATTCGGCCGATGGGGCGCGGTTTTGTGAAGGTTGGCGGTGCGGACACCGATCCGGAAGACATTCGCCTGTGCGAGCAGGCTTGGGATTTCGGCCGCGAACAGATCTACAGCGAGAAATACGACCTCGTCGTGCTGGACGAGATCAATTATGTGATCAGCTACAAGATGCTCGATGCGGAGCGCGTGGTCGAATCGCTCGCGAAGCGGCCCGAGCGCGTCCACGTGATCTGCACGGGGCGCAACGCGCATTCGAAGCTGGTCGAGGCCGCGGACCTTGTCACCGAGATGCGCGAGGTGAAGCATCCCTATACGAAAGGCATCCTCGCGCAGCGGGGAATCGATTACTAGGACGCATGCGAGATTGAGGCTGTCAAATGGCCTGGTTTAAGCGCGACAAAAAATCGATCGAGAATCCGACGCCCGTCGACGAGCGCCGCGTCCGCACCGAAGGGCTGTGGACGAAGTGCAGCGCCTGCGGCGCGATCATCTGGAAAAAGGATCTCGAGGCGAACTGGGAAGTCTGTCCCAAGTGCGATCAGCATTTCCGCCTCTCCGCGCGGCGGCGGCTCCAGTTGCTGCTTGATGACGAGCCGTGGACCGAGCACGATCCCGACCTCGTATCGAGCGATCCATTGCATTTCCACGACACCAAGGCGTATGCCGCGCGGCTCGGCGAAGCGCAGCAGAAGCTCAAGATGGGCGATGCGATTATCACCGCCGAAGCCAGGCTGAGCGGGCGTCCGGTGATCTGCTGCTCGATGGAGTTTCGCTTTATCGGCGGATCGATGGGCGCAGTGGTGGGAGAAAAAGTGGCGCGGGCGGTCGAGCGTTCGGCGGCGAAGAAGCGGCCGCTGCTGATCGTGTCCTGCTCCGGCGGCGCGCGGATGATGGAAGGCGCCGTCAGCCTGATGCAGCTTGCGAAAGTCTCGGCCGCGCTGGCGCGGCTCGACGACGCGCGCGTGCCGTTCATTTCGATTTTGACCGATCCCACCACGGGCGGCGTCACCGCGAGCTACGCGATGCTCGGCGACCTGAACATCGCCGAGCCCGGGGCGCTGATCGGCTTTGCGGGGCCGCGCGTGATCGAGCAGACGCTACGCCAAAAGCTCCCCGAAGGATTTCAGACGGCGGAATTTCTTCTCGATCACGGCTTTCTCGACGCCGTCGTCCCGCGCAAGGAATTGAAGACGTACATCGCGCAGGCGCTCGGATTTTTCCTCGACTCAGCATGACCTACGAAGAATCCGTTCGAGCGCTGTTGGCGCTCGGGCGCGAGCTGGCCTCGCCGCAGCAGGCTCGCGTTCAAAAGTTCGGCCTCGAGAACATCTCGATTCTCGCCGAAGCCCTGGGAAACCCGCACCGCGCCATCCCGTGCGCGCATATTGCCGGAACGAACGGCAAAGGCTCGACAGCGGCCATGCTCTCTTCGATTCTCCGCGCCGCGGGCCTTCGTACCGGCCTCTACACGTCGCCGCACCTCGAACGCATCAACGAGCGCATCCGCATCGATGGCAACGACATCTCCGATGAAGACTTCGCGGCCGCGTGGACGCGCGTGCAAGCCGTCATCGAGGCGTTGCTTGCTTCCGGAAAGCTCGCGGCGCATCCGACGTATTTCGAGTGCGTGACGGCGATGGCGTTCGTCGCTTTCGCGAAGAACGAACTGGATTTCGCGATCTACGAAGTAGGCCTGGGCGGACGGCTCGATTCGACGAATATCGTGCAACCCGAAGTAGCCGTGATCACTTCGATCGATTTCGATCACGAGGATTTTCTCGGGCACTCGATCGAGGAAATCGCGTCTGAAAAAGCGGGAATCATCAAGCCCGGCGCGTGGGTGGCAAGCTCGGCCGAAAAACCGGAAGCGCGCGCCGTGATTGCCCGCCGCTGCAAGGAAGTCGACGCACGCCTGGTCGAGATCGACGCCGTATGGCGCATCGACGAGGAACGCGCATCCGGTGGATGCTATCGCGCGGTAGTTTCGCCGCTTCATTCGCACAAGACGCTCGCGATCGAGCCGCCGCTGCCGGGCCGGTTCCAAATCCGAAACGCGCTCACGGCGGCCACGGCGGCACGTCTTCTCGGGGAACGCGGATTCCCCGTCGACGACAAAGCGATCGAAGGCGGCATTCGCGCCGCTCGATGGCCGGGCCGGCTCGAGCGGCTCGCCGAGCGCCCGGCGATTTACCTCGACGGCACGCATAATCCTTCGGGGGCGCGCGAACTGCTGAGATTTTGGGACGAAAATTTCGAGGGCCGCCGCATCCTGCTCGTCTACGGAGCCATGCGCGACAAAGCGGTCGATGAAATCGCCGGGCTGCTTTTTCCGGCGGTTGATTTCGTGATTCTCACGGAGCCGCGCCAGCCGCGCGCCATCTCCGCGCCCTTGCTTGCAGAGATGACAAGCCACCTCGCAAAGAAATCGGACGTCGTGCGCGATCCCGGCGAAGCCCTTGAACGCGCGATCGAAACGGCCACGCCGGAAGACGCGGTCTTCGCCACCGGCTCGCTCTACCTCGTAGGGGACCTCCGAACGTACTGGCACCGGCGCAAGCCCCTCGAAACAAAGCGATAAGTTCTCCGCAAGAAACGGATAGAACACTTCCGTATTTCGGAATACGCTGAAAATCAGCTATTCGCCTCCAATTTGGCTGTTGGCAATCGCCATGCGAATGCCCATATTTGCTATGGAAACAAAACGCAGCTTTCTATGGGGGAGCAAGCCGAAAGCCGGCTTGCCGCGTCTAAGTAGGGAACCTAGGGGAGTGACAACATGACCCGCAACGAACGGAGGCCGATCCTGGAGTCATTCGGGCGAGCGCCCGTTTTGCTCTCAACCGCTCTGGGTCAGCTTCCGAAGAAAATGTGGTTGTTTAAGCCCGCGCACGACCGCTGGAGCATCCACGAAATCATTCTGCACCTCGCCGATAGCGAAGCGAGTTCGTACATACGGTGCCGCCACTTGATAGCGGAGCCCGAGCGCATGGTGACGGAATTTGACGCCGGACGCTGGGCGGGAACGCTCGGCTACTTCCATCAGAGCACGCGCGAGGCGCTCGAGGTAATTCGGCGGCTGCGCAAGATGACCTATCAGCTCCTCGTTGCCGTGCCGGAGCCCGTGTGGTCTTGCATCGTCGAACATCCAGTCGAGGGCAGGATCAGCCTTGAAAGTTGGATGGAGCGCCAGGAGCGCCACATTCCGCACCACATCGACCAGATGCGCGGAAACTACGAGCTTTGGCTCAAGACGCATCCTCCGCGCAAACCGGCCTCGCCGCCGAAGACGAATTCCTCGCCGCAGATGATCTCGTTTTCCGTCGGAACCTGCTGAACGGCAACATCGGCATCGCCAGCGGCGATAGCGCGCGGGCCGACGGCGGGCGCGCTCAAGCACCGCTCACGTGCGAGTTGACACGGCGGGGCAGGGGGGCTAACCTTTCGTGCAACGGGCAAACTCAGAACCGAAATTGCGGGGGCGAGTACGATGGCCTTTGTCTTCGATTTTGACCCGACCCATAAAATCCTTCGATCCATATTCTCAGGTAAGGTGAGTGATGAAGATTTTCTGAATCACCAGCGCGTGGGGCTGCTGTTGGTCACATCTCTCGACCCACGTTTCGCCGTCATCGATCTGTCAGCCGCCGATCCTTTCGAAGTTACTTCCGATGGGATGCGCAAGCTGGCAAAGTTGCCGCCGGCCATGCCAAAAGTGGACCGTCCTCGAGTCATCATCGCGCCCTCCGATCACGCGTTCGGGATGGCGCGGATTTTTGAAATAGAGGGAGAGGTTACCCGTCCAAACTTACATGTGGTGCGTTCTGCGAAGGAGGCATTCGCGATCTTCGGCGTAGAAATGGAAGAGGCCAAATTCGGGCCGATATCAGGAGCTGCCTTTCCGCGTTGACCCAGCCATCGGCTGATGTGAATCGTTGCCCGCAGCGACGGCGCGATGGTACGATGTGCCTTGTATGTCCCCCGAGGCCAACTCCAAGCCGCGCATTGGTGTCCCGTATCGCACACGAAAAGAAGAGCTTACGGGAGACTTTGCCAAGCTGGAGAAATATGTCGCGGCAGTGAATGCGGCGGGCGGCGCGCCGGTGCCGATTTCACTTGGACTTTCGGCGCAACATCTCGAGAGAATCGCATGGACGCTCGACGCGATTTTGCTTACAGGGAGTCCGGCGGATGTCGAACCGTCCTTATTCAGCGCCCCGAAACATCCCGAGACGAACGCGGCTGACGCCGATCGCGAGCGCACCGACTTTGCGCTGATCGAGCACGCGCTCGGCGAGCACAAACCAATTCTGGCCATCTGCTACGGGATACAAAGTTTGAACGTGTTCCTCGGCGGGACGCTCGTCCAGGACATTCCCGCCGAGCTGCATACGCAGATTCAGCACGACTGGGACCACGAAGCGGGCCAAGCAGAGCCGTTCCATCCGGTCGCCATTGAGCCTGGATCGCGGCTCGCGCAGATCGCCGGCGCGACCGAAGCGGCCGTGAACAGCTCGCATCACCAATCGGTCCTCGAGCCCGGACGCGATCTGCGAGTCGCGTCGCGCGCACCGGACGGCGTGGTCGAGGCGGTCGAATGGGCTACCGACGCGAACCGGGTCACCGGGGTGCAGTGGCATCCCGAGCGCATGGCCGAAACAGACCCATTTGCTCAGGCGCTATTTCGCGATTTGGTGATGGCGGCCACAACGCGAAAGGCGCCCGCGCGCATCTGAACGGAATCCTTCGAGGGCGGCACGTTCGCCTCGTAATCTCGACAATCACTCTCGACCCACTCCTTGGGGGACACATGATCTCGCTGGCGGGCAAGGCAGCACTCGTAACGGGCGGTTCGCGGGGCATCGGCGCCGCAACGGTGAAAATGTTCGCACAGGCGGGCGCGGATGTTGTTTTCAGCTATCATCAGAATCGCGAGGCGGCCGCGCAGGTGGAGCAGGAGACGCGCAAGCACGGTACGCGCATCGAACCATTCAAGGCCGACTTGGGCAAAGCGGAAGACGCGCGAAAGCTCGTCGAGCATGCGCGCGAGCGCCTCGGCCGTCTGGACATCCTGGTCGCCAATGCGGGCATCTGGAACCACCATGACGCGCCCATCGAAAAGCTCACCGAGCGCGAATGGGACGAAATGATTCGCGTGAATCTCAAGAGCGTGTACTCGACAGTGCATTTCGCGGTCCCTCACATGATCGCGCAGCGGGGCGGGCGCATCGTCACGGTCGCTTCGGTGGCCGGGCAGCGCGGGACCCCGTTTCACACGCACTATTCCGCCACGAAAGGCGCGATCATCAGCTTCAGCAAAGGCCTTGCGCTCGAGCTCGCGCGGCACAATATCCTCGTGAACTGCGTGGCCCCGGGCTTTGTCGCAACGGACGTCTGGAAATCGGAATCGAAGAACAAGAAGAAGTTCAAGCAGGCGCTCGCCGCGTATCCCCTGAACCGCGCGGCGACCCCCGAAGAAGTCGCTGGACCGATCCTCTTCGCCGTGTCCGATCTGGCAACCTTCGTCACAGCGGAAGTGATCAATGTAAACGGAGGTTCGTTCCCGTGCGGATAAGCAAGCACGCAATCTGGGCTGCAGTGTTGGTGTGGTTGTTAGGCTTTGGCGCGTCGCGCACCGCGGCGGCTCAGGATGGCCAATTCCTGATGCCCGAAGAGAGCGCCGCAAAAGCCAAGCAGCTCCTGCAGGAGGCGATCGTAGCGCTCGGCGGCAGTACGTATCTGAACGTGCACAACTCCACATGCACCGGCCGGATCGGCCAATTCGACCATGGCGGCAATTTGAATGGCTTCGGACATTTCATCGATTACGAAGTGCCGCCGGACAAGGAGCGCCAGGAGAACCTCCCCAAACGCAATATCATCGAGGTTTACAACGGTGACGAAGGCTGGGAGCTCGATCGCGGCGGCGTCTCGGAAGCTCCCCAAGTCGATCTCGTCGATTTTGTCGAGGCCAACAAGAAAGATATCGACAATATTCTCCGCTACCGCATTCACGAACCCGGCATGGTCTTCCGGTATGGCGGCCCGGACATCGTCGACCTGAAGCAGGTCGACTGGGTCGAACTCGTCGATTCGGACAATCGCACGATTCGCATCGCAATCGCCACGGCAACGCACCTGCCGATCCGCAAGATCGTCGACACGCGCGACCCCAGGACGCGAATGAAGAGCGAGGAGATCGAAATCTATTCGAATTATCATCCGCTTGAGGGCATCCAGACTCCGTTCCAGGTGACGCGCGAGCGCAACGGCATCAAGATCTTTCAGGTATTTTTCGACAAGTGCGAATACAACACGAATCTCTCCGATTCGCTCTTCACGCGCGAATCCCTCGAAGAGCGCTGGGACAAGGTCGGCAAGAAGGACAAATATAAAGATAAGGACAAGGACAAGAAGAACAAAGCCGACAAGGACGACCAGAGCGACGCCGGCCAGGACCCCGACAAAGATTGATCTAAGATTGAAAATCACGCTGCGGTCAGCGACCTAGTAAGGCTTTCGGAATCCTGCGAACGAGAAGCGGGAAGAGCGGTAGCATGAGCGCTGGAACACGCAAAATCGTCATGTGGACGCTTGGGATGGCTCTTGTGGGCGCACTCATTGGGTCGAAAGACACCTTATCC
>JBAPOM010000159.1:0-3365 GCA_049279635.1 Candidatus Acidiferrales bacterium | reverse complement strand
GTTCTAGGTTATCTCAAGTGTTGTGAAGGAGCGCGACCGTCAGGCAGGGATGTGTTTAGTCGCCAACCTCGGTCCGTCCGTGGTCGTGTCCCAATTTCAGAACACCACCCATCGCCTCCGACTTGTTGCGCTGCGGGTTAGAGGCGCGTAGGATGCTCCGTTCAGAGATTCTCTCGGATACGCACATGGCGGCAAACGTGAAATCGAACCGTTTCTTGTTGGCGGCGGGTTGTCTCGCGGTCGCGTTTGCCGTTGGGGCGGCGGCGCGGCCGCAGTCTGAGCCGATGGTCATCACTTTGACCGGGCAGTCGATGATCCGATCGGACATCCGCGCAGCCGCGCCTGCCGCCGTGCCCGTGATCCAATCTCTTCTCAATGGGGACGTTAAATTCACGAACTTCGAAGCCGCCGTCGGTGAAAAAGGAGAGGCGGTGCACGAAGGCGGTGGATTTCTCGCTCCGCCCGAGGCGCTCGATGCGCTGACGACGCTCGGCTTTAACCTGCTGTCGCTTTCCAACAATCATGCGTTCGACCTCAAGCTCACGGGCCTTGAAAATACGCTCCGCGAGGTGAAGAAGCGAAAAATCGTACATGCCGGGACAGGACAAAACATGGCCGAAGCGGCGGCGCCCGGTTACCTGCGCACTTCAAAAGGCACGGTGGCGCTGGTGGCGCTGGCCTCGGGGATGATTCAGCCGGAAGGAAACGCCACGCCGGACCGGCCGGGCGTGGATGAGCTGCGCATCCAGATGGGCGACAAGCCCAATGAGGCGATGTCCGAGCTTCCCCCGGGCGCGCAAAACGAGCCGAACGCGGAGGACACGCAGCGCATTCTACAAAGCATACGCACTGCCCGGCAGCATGCCGACATCGTCATCGTCTATCAGCACAATCACGTTTTCTCGAACAAGCCGTTCCTGACGATGTTTGAGGAAGAGCTGCCGGAGCGCCTGGCCCCCAATGATTGGGTAAAGAAATGGACGCACGAGGAAGTAGACGCGGGCGCGGATATCGTCGTAATGCACGGTGCTCCGCTGCTGCACGGCGTGGAGATCTATCACGGGAAGCCCATCTTTTACGACCTGGGCAATTTCATATACAACCTGCCGCCCGAGCTGACCCAGATCGACGAACCCATCGTGTGGGAGAGCGTGGTGGCCCACCTCCAATTCCGCGGAAGAGACCTTCAAGCGATCACCTTGCAACCGATCGTGCTGAACGACGTGGGCCAAGGCGTGCCCGATCCTCACAACCGGTACGCGAATAACCGGTTCCTTCATACGCGTGGATTGCCGTCGCCTGCGACCGGCCTGAAGGCGAGCTACATCCTGCAGCGGATGGCGGAGTTGTCCAAGCCATTTGGGACGGAGATGGAGATGAAAGGCAACACGGCCGAAATTAAACTGAAAGGCGGGAGTTAGACTCTTTCCACCGATAGCGGGGCATATGCATGCGATCATTCGCAAACGCTGTCCGAGGCGTATGTGGTGAAGGGGCTGAAATGGAGCGCAGATTGAAGTTCGAATCGTCCAACTTGCGTTGACCGAACTGCTATGCTTTCTCAACATGATTCGGCCATTCGATAGGGACCGCTGGTCATTGGGTCCCCTGACCCCGCCCTGGGGTGACCTAGATTCGATCTACCTCCAAATCCGCCATGATGGCGTCATGAAACCACTGCCGGACGATCGCATTGTTTTCCGGCGAAACGAACTCAGGTGGGTCGGCGGTGCGCTGGATGGGGTCCTGGGCCACAGTGCGGAAGGCGCTGAAAGCAGGAAGAGGATTTTTGCAATTGTGGGCGCCCTCCAGCAGTTGCAACAGCGGGCCGACAACCAATCATTGAGAAGCCTCTATGAACTTGTGATTGATGGTGCCATCGTGGACTGCATAGACGCGGTACTGGAGCAACTGACGAACTCCTCTGCGCCCGGTGACGGTGACAGCTCCCGCTTGCTTGAAATCGGACGCTACTTTGCCACTCGGGCGGGTCACCGCGAGGCTGTGAAGTTTGGTTTGGCGTTGATCGGGATTGCCGGAACAACGAAAGATGGCGAAATCCTCAAAACACTCGGGGCGCACGAAGAGTTCACGTTATTCGCGGCACTCGCCCTGGCGCGCACTGCCGATAACCCGGAGCAAGCCCTTTGGGAATTGGCGAAGACCGTCCATGGTTGGGGCCGGATTCAGATCGTCAGGCGCTTGAAGGACACGCACGATCTGGAGATTCAGGCATGGATGTTGAGAGAGGGCTTTAGAAACAAAATCATGGATGAGTACCTTGCTTGCATCTGCGCACGAGCGGGACGGCTTCATGAAGCACTTAATCAGCAATTCGTCGAAGCCCCGCTTTTCGATGCGGCCGCGGACATAATTCGTGCCCTGATCACGGGCGGGCCAGCAGAGGATATTGATGATTATGAGTTTTCGGCGGACGCCTGCGAAGGTTATCTCAATATTGCATGGTCGAGTCCTGACCTCAGCCTCAAACATTTTCTGGCTATAGCGAAACTAAGATGGTTCTTGGCGGAAGCGAAGGGATGGGAAAAACGGCATGAATTCGGTTGGACGGATTCCCGTCGGAAAAGTATGCAGGCGTTGGCGGAGGAGGTGTTCGGCCAAGAGAAATGGCGTCGTCAGGCTGCCGACGCGCTTGCAAGCAGCGATGAACGGATCTTTGATGAGGGCGACCAGGTAGCGCAATGGCTGTCAATTGACACCTGGGAACTTCATTTCGTAAAGGTCCGGGCTGACCCTCTGGGTTCCTCGTCGTGGTATCGCCTGATGAGCCAAACGGACGAAGTCCGCTTAGACCGAATTCTAACTTTTGCGGAATCCGTTCTTCCGTTCGAACAGATCGAGACGGGTCCGGGCGATGAGTTGGGATTGGGAGCCGGGTTTCGACCACACGAAGCTCTCGATTGGATACTTCAGGATCTTCGCCGTTTCCCGAAGCGTGGCTGGAGGTTAATCAGAGCAGGTTTGAACAGTCCTGTGGTCCGCAACCGCAACATGGCCATCAATGCTCTTGCCGCCTGGCCTCGCGATTCGTGGACTGCGGAGATGCGACCCGTTATCGAACGTGCTCGCGATATTGAACCAGAAGAAGATGTCCGACTGCGCCTCGACGACCTGCTGGCAGGTAACCCTGTTTCGTAGCATTTTGCTCTGCGAGCGTTCTCCCAAAGACCGGTTTGATTAACCTCTGCGGAACACGCTGCGCTGCCCTTCGTTGGCAAGAATGGCCCGGCGCTACATTCAAACCTTCAGCGCGCGAGGCCAGCGAGGGCGATGGCGGCGAGGTAGAGGCGCTTGAGGCCGAGGTCGCGGCCGGCGGGGTCGTACCACTCTTCGAGGGTGTGCGA
>JBAPOM010000158.1:0-3659 GCA_049279635.1 Candidatus Acidiferrales bacterium | reverse complement strand
ACGCTGAAATCGGCCAGTTCGGAGTGGTCGCAGAAAACGCAGACAAATTCCGAAGGCGAATTCAGCTTTCCTACCGTACCTTTTGGCGAATATATCGTCTCCGCAGAGGCGCCCGCGTTTGCCAAATTGCAACAGAGCTTCACGCTGGCCTCGGATACTTCCTCGGTGCTTCACATGCAGCTTTCCATCGCGTCTGTCACCCAAACGGCCGTCGTTACTTCCGACGAGGGCACGTCTGCGCTGGAAACGTTTACGCCGACCACGCTGGTCGATCGCGATACCATCGAGCGCACGCCCGGCGCCGATTTGACCAACAGCCTTGCGATGATCACCGATTTCACGCCTGCCGCTTACATGACGCACGACATGCTCCACATGCGCGGCGGCCACCAGACCTCGTGGCTCATCGACGGCGTTCCCATCCCCGACACCAACATCGCCACGAGCCTCGCTCCCCGCGTCGACCCGCAAGATATCGACTATGTTGAGGTTCTCCGCGGCAGTTACGACGCCCAATACGGCGATCGCACCTACGGCATGTTCAACATCCTCCCTAAGTCCGGCTTCGATATGAACAACGAAGCCGAACTCACCACCACCGTCGGCAGCTTCTATCAAACCGACGATCAACTCAGCTTTGGCGGCCACAGCGAGCGGTTTGCCTACTACGCAAGTGTCGACGGAAACCGCAGCAACCTCGGGCTCGAAACGCCCGTTCCGCAGGTCTATCACGACGCCGAGAACGGCTACGGCGGCTTCAGCTCGCTGATGTACAACCTCGATCAGAACGACCAGCTGCGTTTCGACGGGCAGTTGCGCCAGGATTACTACCAGATTCCCTACGATCCCGACCCCACCGACTTCGAAAACTCTCAATTCGATACACACGCGCTGCGCGATCGCGAACGTGAAACCGATGGCTACGCGCTCTTCTCGTGGGTGCACACTTTCAACCCGAATGTGGTCCTCACCGTTTCGCCGTTTTACCACTACAACAGCTCCGGCTATCACAGCCCGCCCACGGATATGCAGGTCGCGACCACGGCGATATTTTCAACGAACTATGGCGGCGGCCAGGCCGTTCTTTCCTTTCACGCGCCGAGAAATGACGCGCAGGTCGGCGTCTATTCCTTCGCCGCGGGGCAAAATGAAAACTTCGGATTGATCTTCAACGATGGCAGCGGCACCGCCCCGATTCAAGAGACGGACAACGTTCCCGGCGACGACATCGCCCTCTTCGCCAGCGATAAGTTCAGCGTCACTTCGTGGCTCACGCTGATCGGCGGAGTCCGCGCGACTCATTTTTCAGCCGGCGTCGCCGAGAACACCACATATCCGCGCATCGGCGGCACGCTTCGCATTCCGCACGTGAACTGGGTATTCCGCGCATTCTGGGGCCAGTTCTATCAGCCGCCCCCGCTCGTCACGATCTCAGGGCCACTGCTCAGCTATCTCATTACACTCACAAATTCGGGCAATCTCACCACCTTCCAACCCTTGCACGGCGAGCGCGATGAAGAGCACCAGTTCGGCGTCACGATCCCGATTCGCGGCTGGTCCCTCGACATCGACAATTTCGAAACGCGAGGCGTGAATTTCCTCGACCACAACAATATTGGCGAATCGAACATCTTTATTCCCGTGACCTTTTCCGAATCGCGCATTCGCGGCACGGAAGTGACCGTTCGCTCGCCCCGCATCTGGAATCGCGCGCAGGTTCATCTTGCCTATTCGAATCAGATCGCCCAGGCCCAGGGCGCCGAAACTGGCGGCTTGATTCTTGGTTCGACGCCACCCCCGGGATGGAGCAGGCTCGATCACGATCAGCGCAACACGCTCAACGTGGGCTCGAATGTCACTTTGCCGTGGCAGGCCTATTTCGGCGCGAATATTTACTACGGCTCGGGCTTCTCGAACGGTTCCCAGGGAATTTCCGGGTCGCCGTATCAGGATCCGTATCTTCCCGGCCACGCGCAGGTCGATCTGTCGGTAGGCAAGCAATTCGGCGAGCGATATTCTCTCTCGGTGACGGCGCTCAACCTTGCGAACCGCCATTTGCTGATCGACAACAGCCTGACATTCGGTGGATTTCATTACGATAATCCCCGCGAAATCTACGCGGAATTTCGTTGGCGCTTTAATTACTGACTTCGATTTCCGATTTCGCGCGCGTAAAATACAGGGCTGGTCCAGAAAGGTGAATCCAAATATGCAACTCTTGCGAAATCATGAACGGCGGCTGGCGCACGTGGCACTCGCGCTCGTCGCTGTCTGTTTTGTTTTCGGCCTCGCAGCCTGCAAGAAGCAGGAAGACGCCAACGTCAAGCGCTTCCATCTCGTCGGCAAGGTCGTGGCCGTCGACGCGAAGGGCAGTTCCGTCGTCGTCGATCATCAGGCCATCCCCGGCTTCATGGACGCGATGACCATGGCCTATCCCGTGCGCGACATCCGCATCCTCGCGCCGCTCACCGTGGGCGACGAAATCACCGCCGATGTCGTGGTGGCGGCTGACGGTGCGTATCTCGAAAACATCGTCGTCACGAAAAAGGGCACAGGCGACAAAGGGGAATCGCCGAGCACCGAACACGGGCCCACGCCCGGTGAAAAAGTCCCAGATTTCGCGCTCACGAATCAGGATGGCAAAAGAATCCATCTGAGCTCGTTCCAGGGCCACGTCCTGCTGGTCACGTTCGTCTACACGCGATGCCCGTTTCCCACATTTTGCCCGCTCGTCTCGCGCAACTTCGCCGAGGTCTACGCGCAGACGCGCAAGGATCCCGCGCTCGCCTCGAAGGTGCGCCTGCTCACGATCAGCTTCGATCCCGTGCACGACACGCCGAAGGTCCTCCGCGCGTATGGCGGGTCGTTCGAGGATGTCGCCGGCAAGATTCCGTTTGACCGCTGGGAATTCGCGGTGCCGCCTTCGCAGGTCGACCTGAAGAAAGTCGCCGACTATTTCGGCCTTTTCTTCACGGACGACGGCGGCCAGATCGTCCATTCGCTGAGCACGACCGTGATTTCGCCCGAAGGAACGGTCTACAAGTGGTACGAGGATAATCAGTGGACGCCCAAGGACCTCGTCGCCGACGCGAGCGCTGCGTTGCAGGAAGGAGACGCGTCGACAGCGGTGGCGAAATCCGATCCGGCGAAAGACGCACCGCGCGCGAATTGAAAATCAGTTCTCGCGTTCGAGGATGAAATCGGGGACGGCGCGCAGGGCGCGGCGATACTCGGTATCGGGGAGTTCGTCGAGGCAGGCTTTCGCGCGGTTCACGTAATTGCGCGCAAGATTCGCGGCGCGATCGAGAGCGCCCGTCTCGCGCACGAGCTTCGCGATCTGGTCGGGATGCACGCTCAGGAATCCTCGCTCTTCAAGGACGCGCGCGATCAGCTTCCGGCCTTCGGAAGCCGAATGCCCGTTGCCATCGGCCGCGCTCGCTCCATTTTGCAGCGCAAAAATCAGCGGCAGCGTGACTTTGCCTTCCTTCAAATCGCTCAGCACGGGCTTGCCCAGCTTTTCGAGCGACGCCGTGAAATCGAGCAAATCGTCCACCAGCTGAAACGCCAGCCCCGCATTGCGCCCGTATTCGGCGAGCGCTTCTTCGATATGCTTCGGCTGTTTGCCGAGCACGGCGCCGAGCCGCGCGCAGCCGCTGAAG
>JBAPOM010000157.1:0-6285 GCA_049279635.1 Candidatus Acidiferrales bacterium | reverse complement strand
GTTCCAGTGCAGAGCGAACTAAACTCGTTCGTCGGTGTCGCCAAGAGTGCTTGGTTGTGATTGTGATTGTAATCGAGCAAATTGATTCCGCTCGATCCGACGTAGGTAAGATCGAGCACCCAGCCCGGTTCGAACTCGTATTGACCGCCCAAGCTGTATTCGCGCACAAGCGGTGTATGCACACTCGTCGGGTCAAACGGCGTGCTCAAACCTGAATCCACGCCGGTGGCCGCGTCCGCGAAGCGAGGCGCAAAGCCGAGCCCGAAATCCGTATTGCAATTCGGATCGGAGGGCATGCAAACCAGCTGTATCTGGGGATAGGGCTGCGTCAACGTGGCCGCCGCCCACCGACTGCTTGGAGGAGAGTAATCATACGTGGCGGCGTAAGGATACCCCTGCTCGTAAGCATGTACGACACTGTCCAAGCCTACGCGGTCGTAGAAGATGCCTACCCCGCCGCGCACCACGAGCTTTCCTCCCGAAAGTGGCTGCCATGCGAATCCGAAACGCGGTGCGAAGTTGCTGTAAGGGGCGTGCCCTTGGATCGAGTTCTTGTTAGGGGCGACGCCAACACCAGCAGGCGGTGGGCCGTGCCCGAAGTTGGCGAAGTTACTTGGCACCACGTATTGTTGAATGCCGGCGGGGTCTGTGAGCGCCTGTGCAAGCGAAGTTGGAACGCCGGATGGAGGTGCCATCCGGTCGAGCCAAACCTGGGTGAGCCTCCCAAGGCTGTCGCTGAGTAGCCCGTCGAACTCCCAGCGCAGGCCGATATTCAGCGTAAGCCGCGAGTTCACCTTCCAATCATCCAATACATAAGCGTCTTGGTTGGGCAGCTTGTAGAAGTGCGTAATCCCGTTTTCCCCCGTGACGCCCTTGACACAGAACAGACAACCGACATCCCAATTGGGGCCGTAGGTCGCCAGGTCCGGCGGCGCCATCGGCCCGAACCCTCCGGTTTCGAGTCCGTTGAGGCTTACGACTCCAGGGACAGGCTGGACGGCGCCGGCACCGAGGACCAGCTCAAGGCCTTGCTGGAGTCCCTGATCCTGCAGGGGCCAATTCGTCCATTCATATTCATAGCCCGCGCGGATGCTGTGCTTTCCGTGGGACCATGAAATCTGATCGGCTAACTGGAGCTGGTTTGTCGGGCCCTTGAAGGGAAGAAGGCCCCCAAAGAGGCTAAAGTTGTCAATGATGTCGATGATGGTCGGCGGCTCATAAAAACCTGGAACCATAGGCTGCAACCCCAACTGGCTTGGTGAGCCGCATCCTTGCAGGCCGGTGAGCGTGCCTTGGTTGGGACACCCGTCTGGTGGCACAGCTACAGTCGCGCCGCCATTGTTGCGCTGGTACGACACGCGTGCTTCGTTCACGAAAGTGTTCGTTAGAAGCGACGTTAGCTTCGCCACGGCGGCCTGGTTCCCCCAAGGGGTCTTCTCCGGTGTTCCCGGCAAATCGCCACCGCCTTGGCCCAAGTACAGTGTTTGAGGATTCGCCGTGTAGAAGTACTTCGTGGAGAATGTGTGCTTGCTGTTGATCACGTAATCGCCGTTGGCGACGTACTGGTTCTCGCTGTATATAGCCGGAACGGTGAAATCGCATCGGTACGCGGTTGAAGTAAAGGTATCGCAAAACTGCGGGTCCGATACAGGGGCCGGGATGTAGTAGTTGTTCGGTACTCCCGCGCCCTTGCCCGTCTGGAGTTGGAAGATTCTGAGTCCTACGATGTTCCCATCCGGAATTCCCATAGCCGTGGCGAAGGCCTGCGCAGTCGCGTCGCACTCGCTCGAGATAGTGCCGGTGTCAGGGATTGCAGCGGGCGTATTGCACGTTCCGCGCGACCCGAGCGCCGAGTACGGATTCAAAGAAGTCGGCAACAGAGCGCCAAATGTCTCGCCCTGAGGTGCCACGCCGTTCTTGCCGCGCGTTCCGCGGTAGCTGAAGAAAAAGAAGAGCTTGTCTTTGAGGATCGGGCCGCCGATCGTGCCTCCGAACTGGTTCTGATCCAGTACCTGATGCGGATCGGCGGACGTTTTGTTGTAAAAGAAGTCATCCGCATTGAGAATCGAATTGCGGAAAAACTCGAACCCCGATCCGTGGAAGTCGTTGGTGCCAGACTTGGTGCTGACGGTCACGTTGGCCCCGGGGTTGCGTCCGAAGCTCGCGTCATACGTTGAGGTCTGGACCTTGAATTCGGCGATGGCGTCCGTGCTGGGAATCGGGATTCCGGTGTAAATGGTGCCGTCGTTCGCGCTTCCGGAGTTCGCGATGTTATTGATCGCAACCCCGTCCATCTGGAAGTTGTTCGAGCCTGGGTTGACGCCATTCGCACTAATGTCTTGCGTTCCTTTTCCGACCGACGTCGCGTTGTCCACGCCCACGTTGGTTCCCGCCGAAAGGCTCAAGATTTCGGTATAGTTCCCGTTCGCCATCGGCAAGGCGTTGATTTGGGTTCCGCTGACCGTCGTGCCAAGCGCGGAGCTCTCAGTTTGAAGGGTTTGGACGTTGGCTTCTACCGTAACGGACTCGCTGATTGTTCCGACTTGCAGGGTCTCATTCTCGGTTGCTGTCTCGGTCACGTTGACCGTTACCGGCCCCACTTCGTCAGTCTTGAACCCGCTGGCCTGGAATTTCATGTGATAGCTGCCGGGGGGCAAGAGTGAGAACTTGTAGTCGCCGGCGGTACCGGTCGTCGCCGTGCGCGACTGGCCGGTTCCCATATTCGTCAAAGTCACGGTCGCATTGGGCACCGATCGGTTCGAAGGATCGGTGACGGTTCCCGAGATGGCGCCCGTCCCTGCTGATTGCGCCAGTGCCGATGGCACCCCGAGAAGACAAAGCGCCGCGAGAAAGAGAAATACTGAAATAGCAAGCCCAAGCCCCGCACGTCGTATACGCATCATTCCCCCCATTTCACCTTTTTCGCTCGATCTTCGCCGTATTGCCGCGACACACGGAGCGCCAGTTGATGCATCAGCCTTTTTGTTGACCCGGAACCCTGCCAACGGACCACCCGTTTTGAATGGACACACTAATTACCGAATTGGGCCAACTTGTCCATTTCTTATTTTGATGGCCTCTATTACCGATTGGGAATATCAGGCCCGTTGGCCCGCTTGGGCCTCGGTTAAGGGGAAAAAGAATGGCGCTTTGCCGGGAACCGGCGGAACGCCATTCATTGGGTGGTGGGGCTCTTCGATTTCTTGCGTCGATAAGCTGGCGAGCGCTGCGGGCGTTCGCCAGCTTCTGCCTCAGAAAAGCAGCTTTATTGCAAACTGAATCTCCCGCTGGCTGTTGGGGACCGTGGCATCAATGAAACCATAACCGGGAGTGGCGGATCCCGCATCGGTAGGGCCAGCGGAGCTATACAGGCTAGCATTCGGCGCTATGAAATCCGTGCGGTTGGCGATGTTGAAGAATTCCGCGCGGAACTGCGCCTGGAGCCGCTCGGTGATTTTCGTGTTCTTCAGGAGCGCGAAATCCAAATTGATATTGCGCGGCCCAACGAGCGTATTCCTTCCTGCGTTGCCAAGTGTGCCGGGGGATTCGAGCGTGTAACAAGTGTCGCCGGCGTTGGGGTTGAGCCATTCCGGTTCCACAATGTGTGTAAACGGGTTGGTGGTTAGTTTCCTGATGTACGGATTGCAGCCCGGAACGACGTTTGGGCGGGTCGATGCAACGTTATTGTCAAGTCCAGCCTGGTCGAAACCGTCGCTGATGCTGAATGGAGAGCCGCTCTGCGCGGTAAAGATTCCGCTCACCTGCCAGCCCTCGATGAGCCGGTTACCGTGAAAGGGCAATTGATAGATCACATTGGCGACAAGGTTGTGACGCAAATCGAACGTGCAGTTGCCGTAATCGTATAGCGGATCGTAAGGATCAAGCTGGCCGGTCGCGCCCTCTTCCAGTCCGTACGACCCGGAGGTGTCATCCAGGCAGTGAGAATAGGTATAGGAGAACTGCATGGTGATCCCTCTTGCCGCCTGTCGAACCAGGCTGACCTGAAGGGAGTTGTAGCTGGACCTTCCGCCCGTGACATTTTCATTGAGTTCGGCGTAGTTGTCGTTCACGCGCGGTAGAATCGGCTCCACGCCTCCAACGAAGGAATCGAAAGCGCCAAAGACGCAGCTCGACAAATTCGCGAGCGTTGGGACACACGGGACACCGGTTGGGTGAGAGCACCCGTTAAAGACCCCTCCGAGGGGGCCTGTCCCGCAACCGGCGACAGCCGAAGTGCTCGTCATCGACGGGTTCAGGTTTCGTTGGCTGAAGAGATGCACGCCGCGTGACCCGACGTAGCCGACCGTGAGGACCGTTCCGTGACCGAGTTCTCGCTGCACGTTGAGGTTCCACTGCTCCTGATACGGAGCTACGTACGTGTCGTACGGCACGCCGTCGCCCAGACTGGTGCATCCGATGGCGTTGTTGGAGAGATTATCCGCCGCGCACGCGGTGGGCACGTCTTGCGGTGGCAGCGCTGGAGGCGCCGTCAAGAAAGCGTTCGGGAAGGTCATCCCCCCCCCAACACCAAATTGATGATAGTTATAGGGGGGATCAAAGTAATACGCAGACGCGTAGGTGCGAGGAGCAACCGGATCGTGGAAGATTCCATAGCCGGCACGGATCGAGGTCTTTTGGTCTCCGAACGGCGCCCACGCCAGACCGAGGCGGGGATCGATATTCTTGCGGTTCGGGCTGGTTTGAAAGACGTGGCTGACAGGGGCAAATGCGCCATTCCCAAACGGAGTATCCGGCACGGTGTAAAGCGGCCAGCCGGATGGATTGGTACCATACTCGTAGCGGACGCCAATGTTCAGCGTCAGGCGCGAATTCACCTTCCAACTGTCGTTGATATAGGGGTTGATATCGATCTCCCGGAAATATCGCGGCGAATTGTCAGTATATGGGCTATTGTCCACCGCATATCCCAAGAACGGGACTCCCTCCAGAAAGCTTTGCAGGCTGAGGAATATGTAATCACCGCCGTACTCAAAAGGCGAGTAGACATTTGACTGGACCCGAATGATGTCCGCGCCAAAGGTAATCGTATGGGCCCCGTGGTTCCACGCCACGTCGTCGCCGACGCCGAACTTGTTTTGAGCGATGGCATCGGAGACGAACTGGTTGCTCCCAACGCCGCCGACGGTAAAGAGATCCGGACTGACAAACGCGTCTTCATGGCGACTCGGGTTGAAGTTCAAAGGATCCGAAGCAGCGGTAATAACGCTATTCGAGAATGAGGATTCGTACGTGCGAACGAATGTGAATCGCGCGTTATTTACCACGTTGGACGAAAAGATGTGCCGCTCTTCGACCGTCAGGAACTGGTTCTTGCTGGTATCGACTTCCGGCCAATAAGGCAGGGCCGCGCCGAAAAAGCCGGTAAGCGGGCTGAGCTGGTACGCCTGGTCGATGACATAGCGCCCAAAGATGTTGTCGGTCGAGGAAAGCGTATAGTCGATTCGACCAAGGCCGTAGTTTTCGCTTGCAACCTGGGTCGAGTTGATCGTAGTGAAGTAATAGCCACCGAGGTCCGGAGCGCCTGCCGGAGGAGTAGGAGCAAATTTGTTGTAGAGGCCCAGAGTCCCAGTTATTGCTGACGCGGCTGCGGCCGTCTGCCCAGTTGCTCCGGAACCAATCGCCTCGGGGATCGAGAGAATAGGGTTCGTGGCGCTTCCCGGGGGCCCGGACGGGGCGGCTGGACAGGATGCATTGGCCGGGAATTGAGCGCTGCATGGCAACTCGCCCAGTGCAACATAAGGTTCGGGGAGCCCCAAGCCCGCGGCTGTTTGGCCAAGCGCCTGGCGGAAACCCTCATAGTTTGCAAAGAAAAAGAGCTTATTCTTCTTGATTGGGCCACCCAGGCTCCCGCCGAATTGGTTTCTGCGAAATGCGGGCTTATACGGGACCAATTCGGGCGTCAGATCGAAATAGCTGCGGGAATCGAGGTCGGAGTTCCGCAGGTATTCGTACGCGGAACCGTGCAATGCGTTCGTACCTGATTTTGAAACCGCGTTCATTACGGCGCCATTGCCGGCGAATTGGGAGCTGTAGGTGTTCGTGAGCAACGTGAATTCCTGAATCCCTTCCACGCCGAGCGAAGTGCCTAGCACTTGCGAGCCGGCCTGATGGTCCCAGAAGTCGGCCATGTTGGCGTCGTCCAGCAAAAATTCCTCGCCTTCGGTTCTAGATCCGGCGATGGAAAAACCCGGGCCCGTCCCATAAAGTGTGGTCGTTCCGCCGCCTGTGGGCGTGATACCGGTCGCGAGAGTGAGCAACTGCTCG
>JBAPOM010000156.1:0-8231 GCA_049279635.1 Candidatus Acidiferrales bacterium | reverse complement strand
GGGCACATTGGAAGTACAATCCGATGTTGACAGGGCCTCGCTTTCGCATTTATCGTGCGCGGACCAAGCCTTGGAATATAAGAAGCCCGAAGAAAAAAGGCCGCGTGCCGAACATGGAATGAGAGTGCGCGGCGGTGCATCGCTGTTGACACTTTTCGGCGAACGTAGTAATTACCGCAACGCTGTGGACGCGAAACGCGTGCCAGCTTGGCTGTGCGTCTAGCAGCTGATCGGCCTTGGCGACGACATAGGAGGTGCGGCATGAGTTACAATTATCCTGCGACCGGATATCACCACATCACTGCGTGCGCGGGTGGCGCGCAGGAAGACGTCGAGTTCTTCACGCGGGTCGTCGGCCAGCGCCTCGTCAAGCAAACCGTCCTGATGGATGGCAAGTTTCCGCACTATCACCTCTACTATGCGAATGCGAACGCCGAACCCGGCTCCGTGATGACGACATTTCCGTACAGCCGCATTATGGGCCGGCGCGGATCGGGACAGGTCCAGTCGATCGCTTACACCGTCTCCAAAGGAACGCTGCCCTTCTGGAAGGAACACCTCAAGCGCCATAAGGTTGAACTGGGGCCCATTGAGGAGCGTTTCGGGCAGCGGTTCATCCGATTCACTCATCCCTCGGGAATGAGCTTCGAGGTCCTGGAAGATGCGAAGGACGCGAGAGTCGGCTGGACCACGGATCAGATAAGCCAGGGCGAGTCCGTGCGCGGTTTCCACGGCCCCGTACTGTCCGTGCGGGACGTCAGCGAGCAGGAACGATTCCTCATCGAGGCTCTTGGGTTTCGCAAGACTGGCGTCGATGGCCGGTATCATCGTTTCGAAATCGCAGGCGGGGGCGCCAACAAAATTCTGGAACTCCTGCATGAACCGGATCGCGCGCCCGGCAGCTGGAGTTTCGGGGCGGGCACCTTCCACCACATTGCGCTTTGGGTGGCGGATGACGAAGCGATGGCGGCGCAGAAGGCGATTTATGAGGAGCTCGGCTACACGGACGCCTCCGAAATAAAAGACCGCTATTATTTCCATTCCATGTACGTGCGTTCGCCCGGCGGAATTCTGGTGGAGTGCTGCTGCAACGCCAACGGCGGATTCCAAAGAGATGAACCGGCCGACAAGCTTGGCGCCAAGCTTCTCCTGCCGCCGTGGTTTGAAGACCGCCGCCAGGAAATCCTTGCGGGACTCGAACCGATCACGCCGCCGGCGATGGCCATTTCGCGTTCCTGAGCCGCGCGGCAAACCCCTGACAATCGGAGACCCATGAAACGGAGCGAGGATCGCATTCTGACCACGCACGTTGGCAGCTTGATTCGTTCAAAGGAACTGAGGGATGCGGCCGCCGCCGCGCGGACTTCGCCGGAGAATACGCAGAGCTACGAGGCTTTGCTGCGGCAATCCGTGGGCGATGTCGTGAAGATGCAAGCGAAGGTCGGCATCGATATCGTCGATGACGGCGAATACGGCAAAGCGAATTGGGCGAATTACATTCTCGACCGCGTCACCGGTTTTGAGCTTCGCCCGGCCGAATTGCGCCCCGTACTGTGGCTCGGGCGAGACCTCCAGCGATTTCCGGAGGTGATGAAGGCTGAGTTTCCGTTTGTTCCGTCGATGGAAGCGGGACTGCCGACGCGAGCCTGCGTGGCGCCCATTCAATACCGCGATACGGGCAGCATTCAACGCGACATTCAGAATCTCAAGGCCGCGCTGAAATCGGTTGCTGTGGAGGAGGCGTTCCTTCCGGTGGTTGCGCCTGCGAGCGCCGCGTACGATGGCGTCAACGAATACTATCCGAGCGAAAAAGAATATGTGTACGCCATGGCCGACGCGCTGCGGCAGGAATACCGCGCGATCTATGAATCCGGGCTGCTCCTTCAAGTCGACGACGCCGTGCTGGCCAATATGTATGACCATCTCATTCAGAAGAGCCCGGAAAATTATCGCCGGTGGGCGGGCCTGCGGATCGAGGCTCTCAACCATGCGCTTGAGGGGATTCCCGAGGAGCGCGTTCGCTACCACATCTGCTTCGGCAGCTGGCACGTGCCGCACATGGCGGACGCTCCGCTCGAAGAGATCGTCGGCTTCATCCTAAGCGTTAAAGCCGGCGCGTATTCGATCGAAGCGGCCAACCCGCGACACGAGCACGAATGGCGCGTTTGGGAATCGCACAAGCTGCCCGACGGCAAAATCCTGATTCCCGGTGTGGTGACGCACCACACGATCACGGTCGAGCATCCGCGCCTCGTCGCCGACCGCATCCTGCGTTTCGCGAGGATCGTGGGGCGCGAAAACGTGATCGCGGGAACGGATTGCGGCTTCGCGCAAACGGAAATGGTCCAGCGCGTGCCGCCGTCGGTGATGTGGGCGAAATTCGAGGCACTGGTCGCGGGCGCGCGCCTCGCGAGCCAGGAGCTTTGGCGTTAGGCGAAATTTCAAGGTCAACTCGGCGGTGAGGACACAGCCGCGCCGCACACCCCCTGAAGTGGCTGTGCTGTCACTGGATCGACGCCTACGCTACAATGCTGGAAAGGCTCGAAACGGAGGGGTGGCCGAGTGGTTGAAGGCGGCGGTCTTGAAAACCGTTAGGCCTGAAAGGGTCTCGTGGGTTCGAATCCCACCCCCTCCGCCATTTCGCGTCCGAGCATAAGGCGTGGGGCGATTGTGGCGGGTCTCATACTTCCGGCTGCGCGGTCAGCACCTGAAGAGGATGCTGAAAAAATGCCAAGAGCCAGCTTCAGGGGCTAAAGAGCCTGTGTGGCAACTGGAAAAACCGCACCTCAGCGGCTAAAGCCGTGTTGAATTTGAGCCGTTTACGGCACGACTGAAGTCGTGCCCTGACGCGAGAGCGAGGTTGTCACATAGACTCTAAAGTCCTTCTCAGGTGATGGCGCTTGCGGCGGGGTTTAAACCCCGACCTTCCACCGAAACTGAGTTTTTCAGCGACCTCCGAAACCGCAACGCGTTCGTGACATCCAACAAGTGGCCTTGCCGCGTACTCAGGTGGGAGGGGCTCATGCGCGCTTCACTTTTTGGGATCGCGTTTTTCGGAATCATTCTGCTGTCGATTGGTCTCGGCCGCAGCCTGTGGGGTGGCGTCCCGTATGCCGGGAACGGCGGCGCTGAACCCGCGCGCGCGGCCGATCCCGGCGCGCATCCTGTAATCGTCGAGCTCTTTACCTCCGAGGGCTGCTCCGATTGCCCTCCCGCCGATCGGCTGCTGGCTCACCTGCAAAGCACGCAGCCCGTTCCCGGCGCCGACGTCATCGCGCTCGAAGAGCACGTGGATTATTGGAATAGCCAGGGCTGGGTCGATCCTTTTTCCTCGATGCAATTCACCGACCGGCAGTACGATTACGTGCATTCCTTCCGCCTGAACTCCGGGCCCTATACTCCGCAAATGGTCGTCGAGGGCAGCGCGCAATTTGTGGGCAGCAACGAACGCGCCGCGCTGGCGGCCATCGCGAAGGCTGCGGAGAATTCCGGGATGCCCGTGACGATCGAGCCGATTCCTGATTCCAATTCCAAGGGCGGCGACATGCGATTGCACGTGCAGGTTGGGCCGGCCGCGAGCGGACACGCCGGCGATCGCGCCGACATCCTTCTCGCGATTACCGAGGACGATCTTTCGTCGAACGTGACCGCCGGCGAGAATGCCGGCGCCCATCTCGCGCACTATGGCGTCGTCCGCGAGCTTCGATCCATTGGACACCTCGATGCGAACGGATCTTTCTCGACGGACACGAAAGTGAATCTGTCGCACCATTGGAAACGCGACAATCTGCGCGTGGTGGTTTTCGTTCAGGACCACTCGAGCCTTGCGGTGCTGGGCGTCTCGGCCATTCAGGTGTCTCTCCCGGTTAAGCAGTCCTAGCCCATCGACTGAGCGAGTTCGCAAGTCTGCACAGACGGTGCTGAAAAATGCCGGACCGCCACTCGGAGGGCCGCAAAAAGCAGATCCCTCTCTGCGTCCCGCGCCCGCATACACCGCCCTTCCTTTGTCAGGGCAGGCGGGAACGGCAGAAGCGCGCGGGCTTCGCTCGGGATGACAGTGTGCGCGCTTTTTTTCGCGGCCTGTAGAGCCGACATACGACGAGCACCTTTTCGAGGGCCTAAAGGCCCACGCTTCCACCGGTTTGCCCTTGCTGGCTGAAGCAACGACCGGCGGAAACGTTCGCGGGTTGTCACACAACTCTGGAAGCCCTGACCCCCTAGGGAGAAATGCGATGAACTTACGGGACGCCACGCCAGGACAGACGCGCCCAAATCGCTTCCCGCTTCGCGCTTTCTCTGTTAGCATTGGTTTTGGGCTTTTTCGAACGACTTCCCTGATCTGGAGCAATCGAACCATGGCACTTGCATGTGAGATTTGCGGCAAAAAGCCGCGCTACGGCAATACGATCAGCCACGCGCACAACGTCACGCGCCGCCGCTGGAATCCCAATCTCCGCCGCGTCCGCGCGGTCGTCAATGGCGCGCGCAAGCAGGTGCGCGTCTGCACGGCCTGCATTCGCGCCGGCCGCGTGACGAAAGCCGCCTGACGCCATCCCATCCTTTCGCAAGGAGCTCCGGTTGAAGCGCAGAATGATCGCCCTCGCGGCGCTGCTGGCTTGCGCGTTCGCTGTGTCGTGCAACAGGGAAATGGCGCCCGGTCCGGACGTGTGGGCCGTCGTGAACGGCAAGCAGATCATGCGCGAGGATGTCGAGAAGCTTTATCGGTCGCGCGTGAATGCGGACACCCCTCCTCCATCGCCGGAGGAAGCGGCCTCGCTCAAGCTCAGCATTCTCGACGAGCTGATCAACAGCGAAATCTTGATTGAACGCGCCCAGAAAATGAACCTCGTCGCCAGCGACGCCGAGGTCGAAGATAAATTCACGGAATCGAAGAGCCCTTACACCGAGGAAGAGTTTCAGAAGAAGCTGCAAGAGACCGGGCTCACCGTCGACGACTTGAAGAGCGACATCCGCCGTCAGTTCTCGATTCAAAAACTGCTCAACCGCGAAGTCGTCGCGAAAATTTCCATCACCGATCAGGACATCACCGACTTCTACAACAAGAACCGCGCGCAGTTCAACGTCACCGAGCCGCAGTATCACATCGCCCAGATCGTGATCACGCCGCGGCCCGATCCAAACATCCACAATCGCAAGAACGACAAGGCCATGAACGAAGCGGAAGCCGGGCGCAAAGCGGCCATGCTTGAGCAGAAACTCGCGGCGGGAGCCGATTTCAGCGAGCTCGCGATGGATTACTCGGAGGATCCGAGCGCGTCGACCGGCGGCGATCTAGGCTTTCTTGCCGAATCCTCGCTGAACCGTTCGCCAGCCGCCCTGAAAGCGGCCGTGCTTGCATTGAAAGTCGGCCAGGTGAGCCAGCCGATTCCTGAAAACGGCGGCTACCGCATTCTAAAGCTGGTTGGGAAAGAAGCTGCGGGCGACCGCCAGCTTTCCGATCCGCAGGTGCAACAGGCGATCCGCGATGCGCTTCGCACGCGGAAGGAACAACTCCTGCGCTCGGCATACCTGATCGAGGCCCGCGACGAAGCGCACGTCACGAACTATCTTGCCCGCGAGATTCTCGAATCGGCCGGCAAACTCCCGGCCCCGGATTCTCCCTAGCCCACAACCGCTAGCACTTCGCCGGCGCTCACGGCTTGCCCTTCCGACACGAGAAGCCGCTCGATTTTGCCGGACTTTGGCGAACGCACTTCGTTCTGCATCTTCATCGCCTCGACCACGAGAATGCCGTTGCCTGCCTCGATCGCGTCGCCCACCTTCACCAGCACGCGAACGACTTTGCCGGGCATGGGCGCGATCACGCGCTGGTTCCCTTCGGCCTCGATCGCTGCTCCGCGATTGCGGCGCCATTGCCGCGGATCGCGAATCTGAGCCGCGTATTCGCGCCCGGCGACTGTGATCCGCAAGGCCGCAGCGTTCGGCTCGATGCGAACTTCAAAAGAAGAACCCCCGATCAGAATGGAATAGATTCCCGGCGCTACTTCCGTTGCGTTGGCCTCGAGGGCGCGGCCGTCGATCGTGCAGAGCACGCGCCCGTTCGCGCGCATGGCGTCGGGGCCGATTTCGACCGTGCGGAGCTTCCCGCCGAGTTCGATGTTAAGTTTCATCGGTCAATCCGGCACGCGATCCAATTGGTCGTGCCGCCCTTCGCGCTTCCATCGTGATTCGTTCGAGTGTGGGCGACCGGCGGTATGGTTGCCGGAGGCGCCGTTTTGCGCCACATGCCACAGCGCCGCTGCCAGCAGTGCAGCATCCTCTCTGTGCTGCGGTAACGAGACGTCCCCAGCCTCTGCCCGGCTTGCCGGGCGAATTAGAAAGTCGTCCAGCCAGCGCGTGTAAATCTCGCCAGTCTGAAAATCGCGGGTGGCGAGAATGCGGCGGAAAAGCCCGACGTTGGTTTTGATTCCGGTGGCGTAGTGTTCTTCGAGGGCTCGGTCAAGTCGCGCGATTGCTTCGGGGCGATCGCTGCCCCACGCGATCAACTTGCTGAGCATCGGATCGTATTCGTTCGGCACGGTCCAGCCGGCATAGACGCCGTCGTCGAGCCGGATTCCTGGGCCGGTCGGGACGCGCCGCTCGAGGATTTTCCCCGGCGAAGGAAAGAAATTGTTGTCGGGATCTTCGGCGTAGATTCGGCATTCGATCGCGTGCCCGCGCAGCGCAACATCCTGTTGCGCGAACGGCAGCTTCTCTCCAGCTGCGATTCGAATCTGTAGCTTCACAAGATCGAGCCCCGTCACCAGCTCGGTTACGGGATGCTCCACCTGCAGGCGCGTATTCATCTCGAGGAAATAGAAGTGGCGCTCGGCGTCGACCAGAAATTCCACGGTCCCCGCATTCGCGTACTTGCCGGCGCGCGCTAGCTTCACGGCGGCTTCGCCCATCGCGCGGCGCAGCTCCGGCGTCACCACCGGCGAGGGCGCCTCTTCGATCACTTTCTGGTAGCGCCGCTGCACCGAGCACTCGCGCTCGCCGAGATAAACCATGTTCCCGTGCCGATCGCCAAGAATCTGGATCTCGATGTGCCGCGGACGCAGCAAGTATTTCTCGATGTAGAGCCGTCCGTCGCCGAAGGCGTTCTGCGCTTCCGACGAAGCATCGCGCCACGCGGAAGCCAGCGCGGCCTCGTTCTCGACGAGCCTCATGCCCTTGCCGCCTCCACCCGCCACGGCTTTCAGCACCACCGGAAAGCCGATTTGTTTCGCTGCCGCGAGTGCGGCGTCGGCGTTCTGAAGAGGATCAAGCGTCCCGGGCACTGTGGGAACGCCGACTTCGCGCGCGACGTGCCGCGCTGCGGTCTTCGATCCAAGCTGTTCCATCGCCTCAGGCGAGGGGCCGATGAACGTGATACCCGCTGCCGTGCACGCACGAGCGAACGCCGCATTCTCGGCGAGAAATCCGTATCCGGGATGAATCGCATCGCAGCCCGCTTCGCGCGCCGCGCCGACGATTTTGTCGATCGAGAGGTAGCTCTCGCGCGAAGGCGCGGGGCCGATGGGGTACGCCTCGTCCGCCAAACGGACATGCAGGGCGGCGCGATCCGCCTCGCTGTAAACCACCGCGGCCGGCACGGCGAGCTCGCGGCATGCGCGCAGGATGCGCACGGCAATCTCGCCGCGGTTTGCGATCAGGATTTTCCGGAACATTCCCGCCCCAAAGAAAGGCAGATTGGCAAACGGGAAATTCTAGCACGCCAATTCCGAAAGCCTCGCTTGGCAGCCTCCCGCACAAACCGCTATCATGACTGCGCACCGCGATGGCGATCCGTCGCGGCGCGGAAAGCGAGCGATCTTTGGACTCGTCGCAGCAGAACCAATGGAAAAAAGCTGCCGCCGAAGCAGCCGCCAAGCTTGTCGAAGACGGGATGATCGTCGGCCTCGGGACCGGTTCGACGTCCACATATTTTGTGACTGCGCTCGCGAAACGCGTTGCCCACGAACATCTGCACATTTCCGGGATACCGACTTCCCAGAAAACGGCCGCACTCGCGCGTTCGCTGAAAATCCCTCTCTCGACGTTTGCCGCGCATACCCAGATTGATCTGACCGTCGACGGCGCCGACGAAGTCGAGCGCGGCACCCTCTATCTGATCAAGGGGCATGGTGGGGCGTTGCTGCGCGAGAAAATTGTGGCAGCGGCAAGCAAGCGCATGGCGATTGTGGTGGACGAAACCAAGCTGGTCGACCGGCTCGGCTCGCTCTTTGCCG
>JBAPOM010000155.1:0-4267 GCA_049279635.1 Candidatus Acidiferrales bacterium | reverse complement strand
GGGGTACAGTCTAATCGACACACTAAGAGCGGTGCCTGGGAACGCCAATCTCCCGATTAGCGCCTTCGGGTCAGGCCTTGCGCGGGTAGGGGCGCTGCCCCGGCCTGAGCGCTTTTTGCGAAGGCTTGCCGCGCCCGCCTTTGCGCCCCACGTGCTACGCTTTGCGCGGGAAGGGAATCGGCGCGGAACGCTTGCGCCGCGGCGAGTATTTCTTCAGATGCGCGCGCGCCTGTTCGGCCCAGGGACCGTTCGGCGCGTAGCGCAGGTACAGCATCCACTGCTCGCGGGCGGGGCCCCGTTCGCCGCGTTTCTCGTAAGCGAGTGCGAGATTGAAATGGACGTCGGCGTGCGCCGGCATCGCCTGTGCCGCGCGGCGCAAATGGCCGATGGCCTCGTCGATTTCGCCCTGCTCTTCGAGAACGCAACCTAGATTGTAGCGCCCGATCCCGTTCTGTGGATCGAGTTGGACAGCCGCGGAAAATTCGGCGCGCGCCGCGGCCGTATCGCCCATCTGATAGAGCGCGACACCCAGATTGATGTGCGCGTCGACCCAATGCGGCGCAAGATCGAGCACGCGGCGGTAGTGCTCGATGGCGTCGGGCAGAGTGTCGGAAGAAGCCTCGCAATCAAGGGCCGATTGGAATAGGTCTTCCGGCGTGGGACTCGTCATCGCGTGCAGCTTGGCGCGCTGCAGCGGCGTATCGAAGGAAAAAGCCCACTGCTGCTTGATCGGACTGAAAGGGCGAGCAGCGCCCGGAGGAATCACGAGGACGTCGCGGCCCTGCTCGAGGAATTGCAGCGCCTGTAGCGGCAGCGGCGCTTCACCGAATTGCTGCTCGACCAGCGCAACCGCGCGGCGAACGCGCTGCGCCGGAATGTGATTTTCGGTGAGCCGCTTCACCGTCCGTAGCGCGACGAGATCGCCAAAGCTGTAGAAACGCTCTCCCCATCGCGCTTGGGGACGAACCAGCCGCAGGCGTTCCCAATAGCGCAGGCGGCTCGCATCCACACCCAGGATGCGGCCCACCTCTTTCCGCGTATACCGTTGCGCCAAGCTTGGGGGTCCCTCAGTCCAACCGGATTCGAAACGATTATGCACCCGATGTCAATGCCATCGCGTGCGAGTTTTGCACAGGCCCCGCATAGAAAACGCCGCAAGAGTGGGCGTCCGTTAGCGCGATTACCAAAAGACGACATCCGTTGGTGGCGCGGATGGCAGGTGCCCTCGTACTTGCTAGACTTTGAAGGAAAGTTACCCGCGCGATGCTTCTCGACAACACCGAGCGCCTTTATTTGGAGCGCCAAGTCACTTTGGCGCGAGCTGTGATCGCCGCGCTTTCGCTGGTGGCGCTGCTCGAAACCTCGCAGGGGCCCGTATGGCGCGCTCCCGTGGTCTTTTTGGCGGTCTATCTGGCGATCGCCGTGGGAGCGGCGGTGGCGGAGCGCCTCCTTAGCGAAGTTCCCATCCGGATTCCGCTGCTGTTCGATTTTGCGGTACTCGCGGTTTTCGTTTACCTTACGCCTTCCGTTTCGGCGTTCTGGTTTCTCTTCCTGTTCGTGGTTTTCGCTCTGGCGACGCGCGGCAACGAACGCGCGATGCTGGCGCTGGTCGCGCTGGCCACCGTGGGAATCATCGTCCGCGTGGCCGCCGAAGAGTCGTTCCGGTGGCAAGGCTGGTGGCACTGGATCGCGATTGGCCTCGGAACGCTGGTTTCCGGGCTGGGCATGGGATTCCTCGGTGCGCGGGAACGCGAGCATCTCGCGCGGCAGCTCTTCCTCGAAAAGATCACGAGCGCCCTACGATATGATCGCGGGCTCACGGAATCAATCCGCCAGGCGCTCGGCGAGCTTGCCGTCGCGTTTCGTTGCGAGCAGGCGTGCCTGGCGATTCGTGATGACGACCTTGAGCGAATCTTCGTCTGGAAGGCAAAGCCCAACGAGATGGAGCCTGAGCCGCCGGAGACGTTGCCGCTGACCCGCTCTGAATCCTACTTGGTCGATAGCCTTGAGATTTCGATGGGATGGGAATTCAACGGTGGGAAGGGCACGGGATTCGCCTGGGATCGCCGCACCGGCCAGAGATTCCGGACGGTGCCCGCGCCGCCCGAGTCGACGCGGCAGGAAGTCGGAGCGAAACTGCTGGCCGTCACGATCGAATCGGGAGGGCGCCCGGCGGGGCGCGTTCTGCTGGCAGATCCGCTCTCGTCGCGCAAACGATTCTCGACCGGCGATCTGCGCTGGCTCGAGCATATCGTGCGCCAGATCGGACCGCCGCTCGAGAATGTCTTTTTGCTGCGCAGCCTGCGAACACATGCTGTGGAATCGGAGCGCAGCCGCATCTCGCGCGACCTGCATGACGGCATCCTGCAAACGCTCCTAAGCCTCAAGATTCAGCTCAACGTCCTGCAGCAGCGATTGCCGGAAAGGCCGCTCGATCAGACCTGCGCGGAGCTGTCCAGCCTGCAAAAGACGGTCCAGCAGGAAAGCGACGAATTGCGGAGGTTCGTGACGGACCTTCGCCCCGTCCGCGTGGAGAGCGCGGACATGCGGGAATTGATGCAAGGTTTCGCCGAGCGCTTTCGCCTGGAGCATGGCCTGGCGATCGATCTCTTCGTCGAAGCCCGCGATTTGCGCGTTCCCGACCGTATTTGCAGGGAGATTTTCCAGATATACAGAGAGTCACTACATAACGTAAAAAAGCATGCTGAGGCCAGCCACGTCGTGGTAAAACTAGTACAAGACGAGACGAAAGTGTCGCTCGTCGTGGATGACAACGGGCGGGGTTTTAGCTTTTCTGGGCGATATACGAGCGAGGAACTTGACCGGTTGCGTCTCGGCCCGATCTCGATTAAGGAACGGACAAGAAGCGTGGGGGGCACGCTGACAGTCGAGTCGAATCCGGGGCACGGGGCGCGTCTAACCGTCGAGATTCCATTCAATTAAAATGAGCAAAGCGAAACAGGCGATTCGGATCCTGGTTGCGGACGACCATGCGATCTTTCGGGACGGCCTTCGGAAACTCCTCGAAGGCGCCGAGGAGATTCAGATCATAGGCGAAGCCTCGAATGGCGTCGAATGCACCAAAATGATCACCAAGCTGAAGCCCGATATTCTTTTGCTTGATCTTCGCATGCCCGAAAAAGATGGCCTCGGGGTTCTCGAGGAAGTGAACTTCGATTCGACGCCCACGCGCGTGATCGTGCTAACGGCGGCGGAAGACGACCGGGATGTGGTTCGCGCGATGCGCCTGGGCGCACGGGGCGTCGTGCTGAAGCAATCCGCCAGCGACCTGCTGGTGAAGGCGATCCACAAGGTATTCGATGGCGAAATCTGGCTCGATAACCGGATGACCGCCGAGGTGATCGACGCGTTCAAGAAGTCGGCCGAATCGGGCTCGCGGCGCGAAAAGCCGCTGCTGAGCGAACGCGAGAAGGAAATCGTCCAGCTGGTGGCGCAGGGGTTTCGCAATCGCGAAATCGGCGAAAAGCTCTTCATCAGCGAGCAGACGGTGAAGAACCACCTCCATAATATCTTCGACAAACTCGGGGTTTCCGACCGCCTCGAGCTGGCGCTCTACGCGATTCACCATCGCCTGATCGACCAGGCCTAACTAAGTCGTCCTGTCGCAATCCTGTAAGGACACCGTAACTTCAATTATTAGAAGATTCGAGCGTAGCTCGCCTCGCATGAAAAGGCCCCAGTACCTTCGTACCAATTCGACCTGGCAGAATTGGCTCCATTGCTCTATTGGCGCAAATGAAGCGCGCCTCTAATCTACACGGGCAATCGAGAGGACCTAAACCTGTGGCTTCAAAAGAAAGACGCATATCGCGGCGGTTCCTGATGCGCTTGCCGCTGACTGTCCGCTGGACGGATGAATCGGTTGTCGGCGAAGCCGCGACGGAGTCGCGCGAGGTGAGCTCACGTGGCGTCTATTTCCATCTGCCCAAGGGACTGAAGAGCGGCTCGCCCGTCGAGATCGTGATGACCCTCCCGCACGAACTGACCCAGGCGGGTCCGGTTCGCGTCCGCTGCCTGGGCCGGGTGCTGCGCACCAGTCCGGAGCATTCTGGCGAGGTGGGAGTGGCGGCGGCTATCGAACGCTACGAGTTCATGCGGAACGGCGAACACGCCGCATAACAAGTTCTTGCCCAGACCCTGCGGAGATGGGTGAGAAGAGGCCGGGCGATTCGGGTCCCTCAGCCGGTGTCGCCCGGCTATTTTATCGCCTGTGCTCCATCGGCCCTTTCCCGATGGAGCTTTGACC
>JBAPOM010000154.1:0-10638 GCA_049279635.1 Candidatus Acidiferrales bacterium | reverse complement strand
ACCCGGTTGTTCCGCCTAATTGCGTCCCGAACAGAAATACCCTTTCGGTGGACGAATCCACGACTGGCGATTCTACGATCGAACCACCTCCGGTAAACGCGAATGTATTCGAACCCAAGCACGGTGGAGTTCCACTCAAGCACGAACCCGTTGTAGAACCTGAGGTCTTGACGAAGAATTCAGTGCCAACCGTATCGGCGACAAAAACGTTTTGGGATGTGGAATCGTAGATCGGCGGCGTCAGAACCACGCTCGAACCTACATTGATGGGCCAACCTGTCAAGACCGTGGGCGGGTTTGCGGGAGTTGCCGTGAAAACGGGGGCAATCGCGTAAACGTTTCCGCCATCGTCGGTTACGTATGCGATGTCATTCGCATAGTCGACAAACGGGGAAGAAAGCGTCGCGGAGTTGGGTGACCCAGAAGGCGTGTACTGCACGTTGTACTCGCACGGGGCCGTCCCGCCATTGGTTGCGCAGTTAGGCAGGGCCGACGAGTTGAATGCCTGTGGGAATTTCGTATCAACCTTTTGTGTATCGCCGAAATGCCACTTGAGGACGTGGAAAACAGCTCCTCCATTGGCAGAGGTCGCGTTTTCAACGAATGCTATCAGCGTTCCGTCCAAAGAGAGTGCCGGCGAACCGTTGAGAACACCGCCCGCCGTAGAGGCGTTGTACTCAAATATCGCCTGAGGAGCAGTTCCGGAGCAAAAGGACGCTCCGCCTGCGGTGCTCACGTACAAATTGTTATAGGCGATGATATTGAAGTTCCCTGGGAAAACGGAACCGCCCGTCGGGAGCGTGAACGCCACATAGTCAGCCGTACAGCTCGGCGTCGGGTTGGCGCTCGAAAAGGAAAACTTAGCCGGGTCGGTCGGACTGTTGAACGTGTAGGTGGTACCTCCCGTTTGAAAAGTTTGGCTCCAGTCGCGGTCCAGCGTTCCCCATTTTCGCTCTCGATTCCTGAATCGCCGAAATTCGAAGCCGCTATCGCTCTGTAATTTCTGTTCCAGATGTCGAGCGAGTTGAGCGGTCGCAATCCTGGCAGCGTCCGAAGCCTCGCTGGAAGCGGGATCATACGAACTGCGGTGCTCCATAAGCTGAAGCCAGTATCGCGGCTCTTGCTCAATGCTTGATGATGTCTCCGAGTCCGTCGACGGCGAGAAGATGACGTGACGGTGAGTCCAGTCGGCGGGAGCGCCGGCGCCGCTGACCATTTTGAAAGCTTTCGCCGCAGGCGGCCGCTCTTGGGCATTTGCGGACAACATCGTCAATGCAACAGCCGCCGCGCCGACCAAAGACCACTTGCAGTGTGATTTCACGTGTGCCGCCTCCTGGAGAAGTAAAGGGAATGGCGCCTCATTCTAAGAATGTATTCCCCACTAAGTATTACCACTAAATTAAACTCTGTTATCTGATGTATTAAGGGATAGAAGCTTACTGCCACGACACATGCCGTAACCGCTCCGTGTTTCTCAGTCCGAGCAAGAGTGCCTCCGGCTTCGCCGATTGGTATCAGCGCACGCTCGGTGTCTCGCCGCGCCCCAATATCCCACTTTGCCGTTGGCGTGCCCTCGAAGCGGCTGGGCCAAGGGCGCTATATCGACGATGCGCATGTGTCCGGTTCCACGGTTGGGCTATAATGGCGCGGCTTTGAACACCGAAGAGCCAACAGATAGATGAGATTCGCTCCTAGAACATTGCTCGTCGCCGTTCTGGCGTTGATGGGAACCTCCGCATTCGCACACCATTCGCGCGCGATGTTCGATGCGACGAAGCAGGTCACGCTCGCCGGCACGGTGAAGGACTTCCAGTGGACGAATCCGCACTGCTGGATTCAGGTGCTCGTGCCGGACCCGAGCAATCCCGGCGCGGAACCTGTCGAATGGGGCATCGAGATGGGCGCCCCGGTCGAAATGATGCGCAAAGGGTGGAAACCCGGAAGCCTGAGTCCCGGCGACAAAGTGACGATCATTGTCAATCCACTGCGGGACGGCCAGCATGGCGGGCTGGTTGTTTCCGTCACCGGTCCGGACGGGAAAATCATCGGCAGGCCGGCCGAGACGCCAACAAAATGATGGCGAACGTTATCCGTCGAATCGCGGTGCGCGGCGCGCCATGGGCTTTCGCGGTGACGCTGATTGCGGGCTGTCTCTTACCGGCGGCCGGGCAAACTTCTTCGAAGGAGCGCATCAAGGCGTTTGCCAAGCTGCCCGACTGGTCGGGCATTTGGGAGCTCGACGCTTTCGCGGGACAGGCTGACGGCCAGCAATTCAGCGCGGAAGGCCAGCGAAGATTGAAGGAGTATGCCGCCGCTCTCCGGCCTTCATTCACTCCCGAATATCAGGCAAAGTACGACGAGATTCGAAAAAAGATTGAGGCCGCCATCGCCGCCGACCCGGCTCATCCGCCCGTCACGCACGATCCGCTATGCGGCCCGCCGCCCTTCCCCGCGATCTCGACGCCGGGAATGTATCAGTGGCGCGTGACACCGGAGGAAACTACTTTCATCAGCACCGTGGGCGCGGTGCGTACCATCTATACCGACGGCCGGTCGCACCCTCCGAAAGACGAGCTCTGGCCGACGCTCATGGGCGACTCCATCGGGCATTGGGAGGGGGACACGCTCGTCGTCGACACGATCGCAACGAGAAGGCGGCTGTATATGGGCGAGCTTACCGGCTTCTTCGTTCCGATGAGCGATCAACTGCATTTCACCGAGCGCATTCGCATGCTCGATCGTGATCACATGCAGATCGATTACACCGTGGAAGATCCTGTCGCGCTCGCAAAGCCGATTCACGCGGTAATCGTTCACACACGCGTCACCGATTTCAATCGCATGGTCGAGGAAACGGATTGCGAGCAAAACGAGCGCGATCCAGTCGTTAACGGCCGGTTTTCAACGGTCGTGAAGTAGCATGGCCGCCGGAAGAAGCCCCGGTTGAAGATTCCGACTGTCCGTAGTGCCCAGCCGCTCCCCTAAGTTCCGCGCCGCAGCACGCGTCCAGCTTGAATGCGCTATCCCGTGTGATCGCCGATTGCTAAAATCCGCGGAGCCTTGATGACCCTAGCCGGGCAGACAGCTATTCGCGGAGAAGCCGCTCTCATCAGCGCGCGGCTCGATCGCCTTCCCACCACGCGATACATCTGGAAACTCGTGCTGCTGCTTTCTCTGGGCGGCTGTTTCGAGTTCTACGATCTCTTCCTGATGACCTACATCGGCCCGGGCCTGGTCCGCAGCGGACTCTTCTCGGCCGCCTCCGCATCCTTCTTCGGGCTAGCGGGACTCGCGAGTTTCGTGGCCGCCACATTCGCCGGCCTCTTCATCGGGACGCTAGCGTTCGCATTCGCCGCCGATAAGCTCGGCCGCCGCACGATCTTCACATATTCGCTCCTGTGGTACACCGTGGGCTCGATCGTAATGGCGTGCCAGGCCACCACCCGCGGAATCCTTCTCTGGCGCGTGATCACGAGCATCGGCATCGGAGTCGAGCTGGTAACGATCGACACGTACATCGCCGAGCTGATGCCCAAGAACGTGCGCGGCCGTGCATTCGCGGTGAATCAAGTCGTGCAATTCACCGCCATACCATTGGTCGCTTTCATTTCCTGGCTGCTTGTGCCGCGCAGCCCTTTCGGCATCGACGGCTGGCGCTGGGTCGTGCTGCTCGGCTCGGTCGGCGCGATATTCGTCTGGTTCATCCGGCGAGCGATCCCGGAAAGTCCGCGCTGGCTAATCGCGCGCGGCCGGATCGCCGAAGCGGAACGCGCCGTCACGAATATGGAGAAGCGTGTGGCCGCGGAGTTGCGCGCCGCACTTCCACCCGTCGTACCGGACATTTCTGTCGAGATGCCGCAAAGCGCCCGCGTCAAGTTCGTTCAAATCTTTCGTCCGCCATATCTGCGGCGGACGCTCATGCTCATGGTGTTCCATTTCGCTCAGACCGTCGGCTACTACGGCTTCGCTTCCTGGGTTCCCACGCTGCTGATTGCCGCCGGCGTCCGGACGACCGCGAGCCTGCAATATTCGTTTGTAATCGCGATTAGCGCTCCCTTCGGCCCGCTGTTGGTTCACGGCATTGCCGATAGGTTCGAGCGAAAGTGGCAAATTGTGTCGAGCGCTGTCTGCATCGCAGCGTTTGGCCTGCTATTCGCCGGCCAGAAGCAACCAGCCTTGCTCATTCTGCTTGGCGTGCTGCTCACATGCTCGAACAACTGGATGTCGGTAGCATTTCACGCATATCAAGCGGAGTTGTTTCCCACGCCCGTGCGCGCGCAAGCGGTCGGCTTCGTCTATTCATGGAGCCGTTTCAGCGCAATCTTCACGAGCCTCATGATCGGCTTTTTCCTGCAGCGCTTCGGCGTGGGCGGCGTTTTCGGGTTCATCGCGGCGTCGATGCTCGTCGTCGTTCTGGCGATTGGCATCTTCGGTCCACGGACGCGCGGCCTAGCCCTCGAGTCGATCTCCCATTGACGCGCGGCAATGGTTCAACTGGTTATAAGGGAGCGGCCCCGCCAAACAGCCATCTTTAAATTCTTGCCAAACGCCTTCGCCTTGTGCATCAATAGTCTCCCTCATGGCTCCATCGCACCCCCGTCGGCGCCCCGGCGCCGGCTTTACTTGAAGCAGCCTCCTCTAAACGACCGTCGGCCGTTTCCTGATTCCAATTAGTTTCCAAGCGACCTCAGTCCGCCTTCGCGCGCCCGCGTTTGCGTAACCTGCCCGCGGACAGCGGCTTGGGTCCCAACTGGTCCGCACGCTCTTTCGAGCGCGCTCGGGCCTCCTTTCTAGTCGGGGTGAGTAGAAAACTCTTCGAGGAGAGACAGATGAGAGTGCTTGCTACGTGTCTGATAGCCTTTAGTTTTTTCGTAGGAACTTCCGCGATGGCAGCGGGTGATAAGGATGGGGCGTCTACTCCAGCCACGGCCAACGCTGCGGCTGCTCCTGCGAGTCCAGCGGAAGCCCGCGTGGAAGACGAACTGCAGCAGCTACGGGATCTGCTCATTGCGCAGCAGAAACAATCGCAGGAGCAGACCGAGGAGCTCAAAAAGCAGCTCAAAGAACAGCAGGAGAAAGTCCAATCGCTCCAAGATCGGCTCAACGATCAGGTAAATGACCAGCTAAATGCCTCGGGTGCCGCCGCTGCGAATTCGGTAGCGACGTCCGTGGTCGCAAACGCCGCCGTCGGTACATCACTCGGCAACGTATCGAGCTCAGCTTCGGTGAACGGAAACGCCGAGCAGGCCAACGATCAGGCGCCCACCGCAATCCACGTCAAAGGAATTACGCTCACTCCCGGCGGCTTCATGGAAGCCGCCAACGTGTGGCGCCAGAAGGCTCTCAGCGCGGATGTCACCACGCCGTTCAACTCGATTCCCTTTCCGGGCAGCTCGCAGAGCCAGGTTTCGGAGTTCAATTGGAGCGGCCGCCAATCTCGCATCAGTATGCTCGTCGAGGGGAAGTTGAGCGGTGTGAAGATCGGCGGCTACTACGAGACCGATTTCCTCGGCACCGGCATTACGTCCAATTACACCGAAAGCAATAGCTACGTTCTCCGCCAGCGCCAGTTCTGGGGGCAAGCCGCTTTCGATAGCGGCTGGACTATCACCGGCGGCCAGATGTGGACTCTGATTACCGAGACCAAGCACGGCCTCGACAATCGTACCGAAGCCCTCCCGCTCGTCATCGACGGAAGTTACCACGTCGGATTCAGTTGGGCCCGCCAACCCGGCATCCGTATTACCAAGGATTTTGGGGACAAGATTTGGCTGGGCTTCTCGATCGAAAACGCTGAGACGACTCTGACCGCTCACGGTGAGAACAATAATTTCATCGTTGGCGCGTTCGGCGCAAGCGGGGGCAGCTTGAATCCAGTCGCCAACTATGCTTTCTCGACGGCGCCGGATTTCGTCTTCAAAGCGGCCTTCGAGCCGGGCTGGGGACATTATGAAATCTTCGGCGTGGTCAGCACCTTCCGCGACCGCGTTTTCCCCAACGAGACGGCGGCCACTCCCTCTGCCGCGGGCGCTTATAACGATCGCAGAGCCGGCGGCGGTATCGGAGCGAACGCTCGCGTACCGCTCTTTCACAAGAAGCTCGATGCGGGTTTGCACTTCTTCGGTGGCGACGGTATCGGACGCTACGGCGCATCCACTCTGGCGGATGTAACCGTCCGCCCCGACGGCACACTCGCTCCCATTCGCAGCTTCCAGTCACTCGGCACTCTCGAATGGCACACCACCCCCAAGCTCGATGTGTACGCGTACGTCGGCGGCGAGTATGCCGGGCGCACCTCCTACACAAAAACGGGGGCCACCGCACCCGACGAGGGATACGGAGCCTCGGGGCTGCCCAATTACGGTTGCTTCACGGAGCCCCTTCCCGGCTCCTCTACATCCACACCCACCGGCGTTGGTGGCTCGACCGGATTCATCCCAGGATCGCTTGCCAACTGCACAGGCGACACGCGCAACGTCATCGAAGGCACTCTCGGCTTCTGGTATCGCTTCTACAAGGGGCCGAGGGTCACGGTTCAGTGGGGACCGCAGTATTCGTATATGGTCCGCAACACTTGGTCCGGCGAAGGCGCCACCGCCGGGACGAGCGCTGCTCCCCACGGAATCGACAACATGGTGATGACGTCGTTCCGCTACTACCTGCCGTAAACGCGGCAACGAAGAGCGGGGAGGCGGTTCACCGTCTCCCCCTTCTTTCACTGAAGACTATTACGTGCCCCGCAGCTCACGCGCCGCGGCGGAGAGGGCGCTCAGCTTCGCGAATGCTGTCTGCGCGTCGGCGACTGGCCTCTCGGCAAATGTCCCGAAGCCGCAGTCCGGATTCAGAAAAACCCGCTCTGGCGCGATGAATTCAGTGAGTTCACGGACGCGCGTGACGATCTCCTCCGGCGTTTCGATTTCGGCAGTGCGCGGGTTCACCACGCCGTAGCCGATCTCCGCGTGCGGCTGCAATTGCGCGAGAGCCTGCGGCGGACCCGCGCGAGACGTTGCGTATTCCAGCACGAATTGGTCGAGCTTCATGCGGTTCAGATACGGAATCAGTCCGTCATAAGGGCCGGCGAGCAGCACGTCTTCGTTGCGGCTCCAGTTGCCGCGACAGACGTGCACGCAAACCGTCGGGCCTTCGATTCCCTCCACCACGCGATTTAGCAGACTCACCGCGCGCTCGAGTTCGCCTTCCGGGCTGGAACTCGCCGCCAGCGCCGCGCACATGAACGTCCGGGTCGCCGAGCGTCCCGCCAGCAGCAATTCGCTGAGCACAGGCTCATCGAACTGCACCATCTCCGCGCCAGCGCTCGCCAGCTCCTGCAGCTCCTCGCGCAGCACCGCGACGATATCGTTTCCCAGGCTGTCGCCATCGGGATACGTGGATTCCGAAAGCCCTTTCACCCAGGTCGACCGGCTCAGGAGATACGGCCCCGGCAGCGTGACCTTGATCGCTTTTTTCGTGTGCTGTCGCAGGAAGCGGTAATCGTCCATCACCAGCGGCCCGCGCCGCCGCACTTTTCCGACGACCACCGGATTCTTGATGGCGAACGCCGGAACATCCAGCGCGTTGAGCAAATTCTCGAAAGCAGCCTTGTCCTCGACGTAATCGAGCAGCTCGGCCAGCGTCATCAGCCGGATGCCTTCGAGCCGGTCGGAGATGAACGAATAGAAGTTGTCGCGCCTCTGCTCGCCGTCGGATAAGATGTCGAGTCCTGCGTCCTCCTGATACTTGATCGCGAGCAGCGTGGCCTGATCCTTCAGCTCCGCCAACGACGAGGAGCGCCGCTTCATCGCCTCGAGCAGCCACGCCGGCCGAGGCCAGCTGCCGACCACCGTAACCGGATATTTCTTCGCGTTCTTCATCCTTATGCCTTTCGAATCTCGGCGTGAAATGACCCCGCGTTTTGAAACGTCTGCGTCACCGGCGAGCGCCGCACCGTCTCGGCCAGCAATTCAGCGAGCGTCTCGTCGTCGGCATCCGCGTCCGCATACACGATGGCTCGCACGTCCGCCAGCCGTGGACTCCCGGCGTCCTCAAGCCCGAGATACACGAGAATGTCCTGCGCCCGCGCCTGCAGCGCCACTTCGAGATTGTGCACGGTGATGCCCTTCTGCGACGCGCGCCATTGAAAGCCCACCGCGATGCACGCGCCCAGCGAGCCCAGCACGTATTCGACTGCGCTGATCGCCTGATCGGCCGTATCGAAGCTCGCGGGTTGCCCCACCGTAAAGGAATGATTGCGCACGAAAACTTCCGCCGCCATCCCGCCGCGCCCTCGCACCCGCGCGCGCCACACGAAGTTCTTCGCTTGTTCGAGATCTTGCCGCAAGACGGCATCCGCCACTTTCTTGCGAATGAAATAGCTGGTCGATCCCGCCTCGCCCGGCCTGGTGGTGAGCATGTCGTGCCCCACCAGTCGGCACCACGCCGGCAGGTCTTCCTTCACGCTGATTTCGCGGCTGCGCACCTCGAGGACGGCGCCGGACGGCAGCGGATCCATTGCATTTCGGATAATCAGCAATAGACCGCTGCCGCAATCGAGATCGCCGCCGTCGCAGGTCGCCGCCGGTGTCGGATCGGATTCAACCGTCATGCGTGCTCCGCGGGCCTAAAAGCTCACGCAGGGTGCGCCGTTGCTCAAGAATTCGACGAGCTTCGCGCCTCCTACAATCACCGCGCCCGCAACCAGATTATTCTCCGCCAGACCGCGCTTCTTGAAGCACGGCGAGCAGACGAAGATTTTTCCGCCGGCTTTGGCGAAATTGTCCATCAGCTCTTTCAATGGCGCGAATCCGGGCTCGTGAATGTCGTCCGCATAGCCCTTCTGCGAGAGGCGGACGCCTTCGATGCTGAGAAACACCATCGTATCCTTGTCGGACGCGACCGCGGCATTCGCCACCACAAAGCCGACCGTGGCCTTGTCCGTGTTGTCCTTCGAACAGCTCAGGCTGACGCAAAAGCTTCCCGGCATATTTCCTCCTTGAGTTCTTAAGTAAGATTCAGTTTGCTCTCCGTCGGATTTCGTAAATGGGATGCCGCGCGGAAACCAGCGAGTGCCCGGTCAATCCGCACCACGCCGGAATGTCTTCCATGGCGCCGAGGTCCAGCGCTCGTAGTTCGAGCACCTGCCCCGGCGCGAGGCATTTCATCCGCCCAGCGAGTTCGATCAGCAACTCGCCGCAGCCCATCTCTCCGGCATCCCATTTATCGGCGATCATTTCCTAGCGGTCCGCGTCTGGAGTCAGGCTCTGGTACGTGAACGTGCGGGTCCAGTCCGTGTATTGCTTGCCGTTCACCTCGACGTAGGCTTTCGGGAACGAATTCACCGGCCCGTCATCCTGCGGCGGTTGCATCATGAGGTCGCGCCCCATCGACCACGCCACGCGCCGGTCGTCGAGGTTTCCGAAGTAGTAGTCGATCTTGCTGGGATCGAATCCGTGGTAGCCGGTTGCGGTCGTCAGCTCCACCAGCTTCTTGTTTTGATCCGTCAGCGGAAATTCCTTGCCGTAGATGTTCGCGAGCGAGACGTCGAGCGGAAGCCATCCCAGATTCGGCGCGTAGAACTGGATCCAGCAATGGTAGCTGGCGTCCACCGGGACTCCGTCGAGTGTCGGCTTCAGCAGCGACCCGTAGATCATTCGCGTCGGGATGCCCGCGGCCATCGCGAGCGACGCAAACAAGGAATGAAAGTCGGTGCAATTGCCCGTCTTCGTGCGCAGGCAATAGTCCGTGCTTCCCGTCGATGACGCCTTCAGGTGATCGGGATACTTCACCCAGTAGTCGATGTTCTGCAGCGTCCAGTCGTAGATTTTTCGCGCCGCCAGCACGGGATTTGTCTCGCCCCCCGTGATCTGCTGCGCGAGCGCCTTGATTTGATCGTTGATGATCACGTACGTCGTCGGAGTCAAATACCGCGAAAGGGCTGCGCGTTCCGCGTCCGTCAAAGGCCGTGTCGCTTTCGGATCGATCGTGTTGCGCATCTCCGTCCGCGTCAGAGCAAACGTCTCGGTGATGTGGATTTCCGGCGTTGCCGCGCCGTGGACTGTGACGTAGCCCACCTTATTTCGCCAAGAGTCCCAGTCGTAGCTGACGGGCTCCTCGCTCTCCACCTTGAAGTCCGTGATCTTCGAATACGCATCTTCCTGCGGAGCCGCAAACCAAATCCGCGTCGTCTGCGCATCTTTCGGCACTTTCACCACAAAGGCGTTCTTGATCAGGAACGATGCCTGCGCGGGCCGGACGGATTTATGGTCGTTCGCGGACGCGGCTAGGCAGCAGGAAATCACCAGCAGAAACAAACCGCTCCGTAGAATCGTCTTTCGCCGCATCGGACAGTTCCTTCCTGAATTCTTCAGTGGAAGTTGAACTTAAATACGTCAATTGGGAAACGGCCGACGGCTCGCTTAGAGGGAAGTTCAAGTGAAGCCGGTTGTGGAACGCCGCTCGTGGCCGAGTGCGTGCATAGGGCTATATTGAGGCACAACCCGCAAACAATTGGCAAGCTCTTTTGGTACACGGTAGGCGCGCTGAATTGTTCCGATAAGGAGCATTCAAGAGGCGAATGGAGTGGATACAAACATTAGAGGCTCACTTTCGCGGGATAGTGGCAAGCTACCCGATGTATTCTCG
>JBAPOM010000153.1:0-10284 GCA_049279635.1 Candidatus Acidiferrales bacterium | reverse complement strand
GGTCGCGGACGATCGTGCGGCCGGGCGAAACCTGGGAAAGGAAAGTCAACCCCAAGACCCAGGTTCCCCAAACCGAACCTGGGGCACCCTCCGTCTCCCTATACTTTTCCTAGACGTATCGTGATATCCTCTCCGCGGCTATTATGTCAACGGATTCCCACTTCTCAACCCGGGCCACCCGCCCAAAAGCCTGTGACCATCTGGAATGTCGGCAGTAATCCGAATAATGCTTCGATGAACGCGGCATCTTACCGCGTCATCATCGTGCCAAATCCGTGAGACGAAAGAAGAAGAAATGATTATCCTACGGTACATATCCATCTTTCTTTTGGTCACGTTGCTAGGTTATGGCCAAGTTCCGCAACAGCATCGCCGAATTGAGTTGCCGATCCAGGCCGAAATCCCTGTCCGGGGGCTCTATCGACAACTGGTGTCTCATCCTATCGTGGGCATTCCGACGCCGAAGAGGATGAAAGTACTATCCCCGTATCTCAGCAACTCATTGATCCATAGAATTAACCAAGCACGTGCCTGTCGTGATGATTGGTTTCGCCTGCACCCGAAGAATGACGAAAAGGCACCGTCAACGTGGACGGAATTCGGACTTTTCTCGGGTTACAACGACCGAGGTGATCCACGTGCTTTTCGGATTGACAAAACGGAATCGGAGGATGACGGCTCTTTTCGCGTTTACGTGCGGCTAACAGAAGGTCCACAAGAAAAGCCGTGGAATTGGCAAGTCGCGGTCGTAGTAATGTCGGAAGCTGGGAAATTTGTAATCAATGATGTGATTTTTCTCAGAGACAAGGATGTTGAGACTGAAAGTCGTTTGTCGGAACTCCTAACGGTCGGATGCGATGGCTCTCACCGGGTCGGGTACGGCAACAAGAACGCAACACCCTAAGTTTACGATCTAAGGAGGTGTAATTACGACGGTGCGGCGGGTGGCGCATCCTCCGCTCCGGTTCTGACACCGCCAAATTTCATCCGTAGATAAACATGTCAACACCCGAGTTCACTCGAGTCTCGGAAAAACTTGACGGGGTGCCGCAGCCCTTCGTTTTTCAGAAGGGTGCACGAGGTAACTTTCGCGCTCGACTCACAACTCTCAACTCTCAACTCGTCATCGCCTTCCACGTATTCGTGCGTGAGCTCGGCAAAATACCTCACCGGATTGCCAGCGCGCAATTTCCGGCACAGGTGGCTCAACGTGTCCTGCTCCCGCGCATTCAGCGCGCGCATCAATGCCTTCATCATCTTCGTATGGGTCGGCAGGACGTCCGCAATGAATTTCTTCCCGGTCTTCGTCAGGCCGACGACGCTCGTTCGTATTCCTTCGCGCCCCTCGTCGCGCTTCGACGCCGGCGCGTGCGCCCGCTGAAATTCCACGGGCGGAAGTTTGACGATCTTGCGCATCACGAATCCGCGTTTCGAGAGGCGCTTGACGATCACGGCCACGGCTTGCTTGTGCAGCCTCCGCTTGCGGGCGATGTCCGGGGCGAACATCGCGCCCTCCCGATGGAGCATCTCGAGCAGGCGAAAATCTCCCATCGACAAGTCGTACATCAGAAGCGGGCCGTAGAGTTCGCCTTTGAGCCATTCCGCGGTTTCGAGCACGTCGATGTAGGCGCGGAAGGCGCGTTTGGCGCGTTCTTTTCGGGATGGGTAGTAGGGCATGGTGGAAAACCTCCGCCGAGCGATTTTGGCGGACATTTAACATCCATAGAACGTATGAGGGAAGTAAATTCACCAAGAGCCCCACCCTCGAAAACCGAGGACCCTTCGGGGCTCAGGGCAGGTGGGGCACCCGGCAATTCTCGATTACTGGGAGTCGGCGGGAGTGGCGGAACTGTGGTGGTGGTGGTTTGTGATGCGGCGGTGGATATCGGGCCAGAATTCCTTTAGTTCATTGCCGAAGGCGTCGATGCCCATTTGGAGGCCCCAGCCGCTCAGGTTGCTGGAGAAGCTGCGGTTTGCGGCCGGGTAATAGAAGTTGGAGATTCCGATCGCGACGCCGTTCCCGATGGGCTCGGAGAAATTGAAGGTGTTGCCGCCGGAATCCTTCCGCGTGATGAAGATGCGGCTGATCGCGTACGTGAAGCGGCGAAAGAAGGGTCCCTTACCCATCTGAAAGTAGCGCGGGTCGGTGCGCAGAATCGAAGGGAAGACAGCGCCGACCATCATATTGCCGTCGACCTGATCGGCCATGGCCGTTCCGTATCTCTTTGTGTAGCCGACGCAGCCCTGGCCGAATGCGGGGTAGGCGTTCTCGGCCTGACGGATTCCCGCCAGGATGCCCACGATCGTAAACTCGTACGGATCGAAGGCGCCGTCCGCTGTAATGGCGAACTTGCCCTTCCAGGTGAGCGGCTTTACTTGGGCCTCATTTTGGACCGTGAGGTAATTCGGCATGACGTAAAACATGCGGTCGTTCTTCTTTGGGGATTCCTGCGTTTGTCCCGGGCTGTTTTGATTCTGGCTGCTGCCCGGAGGCGCGGCCGGTTGCGTGGGCGATTGTGCGGACGATTGCACGGGCGAAGCAGATTGATTCTGCGCGATCGCCGCGGCCCACAGCGGGAACAGTCCCTGAGCCCGGGCCGAGGATGCGGGAAGGAGCGCGGCCATCGCCATCGCCACGGCGATAGAAACGAGGCAGGTTCGGGTAATGCGGCGCGCGTCAGTCATAGGGGTCGAAGGAATTGTTGTGTCGGCAGTGTCGCACATCTGCGGCGCGCCTGCTTGCGTGCCCCGGGCACGTGAAAGCGAGAGATGCTCCTTACTTAAGTTTAGATGCTCGGGCCAAAACACCAGGCGGGATTCAGCAGGATTTCCAGAAACCTCGGCCCAGATACGGCACCTCAAGGCTACAGCGCTACATGAAGCGGAAGACGGCCCTTCGACAGGCTCAGGACAGGCCTCTACAAAGGCAACACCAAAAGCCCCACCCTCGAAAACCGAGGACCCTTCGGGGCTCAGGGCAGGTGGGGCACCCGGCCGCTACAAAGGCAGCACCGAAGAGAGATTCTTCGGCCGCAAAGGTCGCGGCCTCAGAATGACGACGTAACGGCGTGTGGTGGCCTCGGCGCCGTTCAGACGCCCGGATGCTCGAGCAGGAGGCGGATGCCGCCGTTCACCGTGCGGAGCGAGATCGGGTTGCCGCCGTGGCCGAGGCGGCCGTGCAGGATTTGCGTGCCGGGAAGCGCAGCCGTCGAAGTGACGGGCACATCGGAGGAGACGTCGCCATTCATGTTGCGGACGCTGAGGTCGGCGCTCGCGTTGGACGGCAGGCCGAGCGTGACCGAGCCGTTCACCGTCTCGAGATCCATCGGCGCGCCGGCGGTGAGGCTGCAGAGTTCCAGATGCAGATTGCCGTTGGTGGTGCGCGCGCTAAAGCGGCCCGAGCTATTGAGGACTTCGACGTTGCCATTCACGGATTTGAGTTCGCCCGCGCCTTGCACGCCGCGCACGGAGACGCTGCCGTTCACGGTGCGGATGCTGTGCAGCAGGACGCGATAGGGCACGTGGACGACGTACTCGACCGCGACTTCGGCGTTCTCGCCGTCGGGATAGAGCGTGTGGACGTCGACTTCGCCGGGATGGCTCTGCACGTCGATCTTCACGAGCGCGAGATCGCGCGCGTCGCTCTCGGAGGTTTTCACCGCGCGGATTTGCACTTCGTTGCGGTCCCAGCCCTCGACCCGGACAGAGCCGTTCACATTTTGCAGCACGAATTGGCCGCCCGATGCGAGCGGGTACGTTTGCTCGAAGACCTGGACGTCGGCGAGGCCGGGAAGCGCCAGGCAGAGAACGGCGGCGAGCGCGAGGAAAATTCGCGCGAGCGATGGCAGGCAGCGCGGCGATTGAGTTCTTAGCTGAAGATACGAATAGGACCGAGACATCAGGCTGGTCGTCTTTTGCACGGTACGCCCCCTAAGCTTCCGTTTGCAATTTGCGACTGCTCCGAAATAAACCCCGGGGCTAAAGCCCCTTATTATTGCGCCCTTTTTCGAGGGCCTGCCCTTCGACCTCGCTCCCTTCCTGCGTCAGGGCAGGCAGGGTAAAAAGGCCCACGCTTCCACCTGAAAACCTTGCGCTTCGCGCTTCCACCTCAAGACGCTCAGGACAGGTGAGCTCCCGCACTCCGCCATTTGCTACGGGCCGTTGCTGCCGGCGGGCTGCAAGACGCCGGCCTTGCGCAATTGCGCCTGCAACTGCTGCTGGAGCTGCGCCATCTGCTGCTTGTAAATTTCAAGCTGCTTGCTGACGTCGCTCAGCTCGAAGCGGATGTTACCATCGACCGTGCGGAGGCGAACGAGCGGGCCGCCGCCATTGAGCGAGCCCTCGGCGCGAACCGTGCGCGCGCCGTTCGACGAATCATCATAGGAAACTCGCAGCGGGAACGCGGGATCGACGATCACGCGATGCTCGTTGCCGCGCGCCACCTCGGCGTCGATCGTGACCGCGAGATTGCGAGGCATGTGCACCACGATATCGCCCGCGCTCGATTGCAGATCGCACGTGCCGGCCGATTTCGGAGGCGACACGAACCACGCCGTGATTCCGCCGTCGCTCGTCGACGCTTTTACCGGGCTATCGACTTGCGTGAGATAGATGCTGCCGCCCGAAGTTTCAAGATTCGTGGGGCCGATCACGCGGACCACGCGAATGCCGCCGCCGCCGGTGCGCGCGCGCACGAGCCCGGCCGCCTCGCCGACTTCGATTTCGCCGCCGCCCGTCTCGGCGGTGAGCTCGCCGCCGGAATGCTCGAGAGTGATATTCCCACCCCCGGTGTCCAGGTGAGCAGTGCCCTGAATCGAGGTGACGCGGATGTGTCCGCCGCTGGTGTGCAGCGTGGCATTGCCCTGCACGGTGCCGATCGTGATGTGGCCGCCGCCGGTGTTGGCAGTGAGTTCGCCTGCGACGCTTTTTGCGCTGATGTTGCCGCCGCCCGTTTCGAGATGCGCGCCACCGCCAATATTCCCGGCCGTGATGTTGCCGCCGGCGGTGGAAAGCGAGACGCGCCCATCTATTTCTGTCGCGTCGATATTGCCGCCGCCAGTCGTCACGTCGAGGCCGTTATTTTTCGGAATGTCGAGCTCGAGCGTGACCCAGAGGCGGCCGGAGGAGCGCGCGGAGCTTTCCGCTTTCAGGAGCAGGCCGTCGGGCGTGTCGTGCGAGGAGATAGTGAAACTTTTCAGAAGCTTCTGCGCGTCTTTTTGCGACGCGTCGGTTTCGAGATGGATTTTGTAATCCACCGCGTCGGCGTCGTGGGTGTGAACGACGATGCTGCCGAGTTCGGTCGAGAGGCGAATGTGCTCGCCGGGGCGCGTCGCGATGGAGCCGGTCAAATCGGAAGTGAGATGCGGGCCTGAATTGCGGGCGGTTGAGGAATCGACTCGGCTATGCGCCCGCGCGGCGCCCGCGAGCGCGAGAGCGAGAGCGGAGACAAGCGATACTACAAGCAACGAGCCCCCTATTTTTGCAGCGTGATTGGCTGAGCGAGAAGGCGCGGGGCTCTGCATGGTCAGAACTTTTCGCGCGGGCCGAGCTCGCGAATCACCTGCGCGCTTTGAAGGCGAATGTAAGTGTTGGGATCTTTCTGCATGCGGTCGCGGAGGACGGAGAGCATGTGTCCATCATTCGAAGAGACGCTGCCTTTTGCGGCGAGTTCGCGAAGTTCGTTGATTGCCTCGACGCGAACGCCGGGATTATCGTCGTCGACGAGCGCGCTGAGGAGCGTCTGCTGCACGATGTCCTCGGGCTCCGTGCCATCGAGAGCTTCGAGCGCCTTGAGGCGCACGGCGGCGTTGCGATCGTTGCGGACCGTGTGGCAGAGAGCGGCGCGGACGTCGGAATCGTTGTTGCGGGCGCGGAGAAGGTCGACGGCATCGAGGCGCACGTCGGGGCAGAAGCGCTCGCCATTGCGGAGGACGCCGAGGAGAACGTCCTTGACGTCGTCATCATTCACGGTGCCGCTCAGCGTGACGGGCTGCTGCGAACGCAACTGCAATTGGACGCGCGGAGAATCGTCGGCGCCGTCGGAGGGGAGCACGTCGATGCCAGCAACGTCGGCGGTGCGCAGATCGAGCGGCGATGCGGCGAGATTCGCGGACGCGTTGGCATCGGAAGAATCAGCAGGCGCGCTCTGAGAGGAGTCGGAGTCACTGGTCACGGCGACTTGAGAATTGGAATTGGCGGGAGCCTTGAGATTTTCAGGATGGCGGAGAAGGCGCGGGGCCAAAACTCCTACGCTGAAGCCGATCAAGAGAAGCACAGCCGCGCTCCATGCGGGGCGCAGCGAGAGCCAATTCGCGGGCAGGAGAGCGCCGAACGTGCGGCGCAGCCAGCCGCCTTCTTCTGCGCGGTCGAGCGCGTCGGTGAGGCTGGCGCGGCAGCCGGCGAGCAGGGTAGCGTCGGGCTCGGCATGATTTTCGGCGAGAAGAGTGAGAAGTTCTCTTTCGCGTTCGAGAGATTCGGAGCAGGCGGGACACTGCGCGAGGTGGGCAGCGAGGCGATCGTGCTCGGCGGTTTCGAGTTCCTCGCCCGCGGCGGAAAGCATCAGCAGCGGCTGCCACTCAGAGCATGGCGTGCTGGGCGTATTCGCTGCGTCCCGATTCATCCCGGAATTCCTCACCGAATGCCGTCCAGGCTCTCGCGAAGTTTGCGCGTGGCCCGGAACAGCGAATTCTTTACGGTTTCTTCGGACGTGCCGAGCAGATCGCCGATGGCGCGGAGCCGAAGGCCATGGTAGTGCTTCATCTCGAAAACAACGCGCTCACGGGCTGAAAGCTTTTTCATGGCACGCTCGATTTGCTGGCCGACTTCCTGGCCCAACAGGCTCTTTTCCGGATTTGCCGAGGCCCTTACTTCCGGCTGGCGGTCGAAAAAGTCCGGCGCGACACCTTCGGTTTCTTTTGGCGCCGGCGCTTGCTCCTCGCGATGGCTGGTGCGGCGGCGAAGATGATCGAGCGCGACATTGGTCACGATGCGATAGAGCCAAGTATAAAAACTGCACTCGAACCGGAAGCGATGCAGGTTCCGGTAGGCGCGCAAGAAACCTTCCTGGTAAACATCGCGGGCATCCTCGGGGCGGTGGACCAGATTCAACGCCAAGCGCAGGACATCGCGATCGTAGCGGCGGACCAAGTCCTCAAAAGCCAGCCGGTCACCCGCCTGGGCCTTACGGACCAGTGCCCGCTCTTCGTCGAGCTTCACTGCCGCTGCCTGGCGCGCATCTCCGTCGAGTGCGACGCTCATCCCCATCGTATCCGCCGCCGAACTGGATTCTGTTTTGGTGCGCCCGGATTCAGTGGAGCGATCCGGCGCATCTGGCCCGTTAACAGCCTGTTGCGATAGCTTTTCCGCGGGCCCCTGCTCGGGCCCCTTGCCGGGCCCTGTCCATATAGACGGGGGGACCGGCGGTTGGTTAGCACCCGAGGAAGCCATTTTGGCACCATCGGACGGTTCGACCAAGGTCGTTTCCTCCTAGAGGAAGCGTGACATGGGGCGGCGCGCGTGCACAGATTAATACGTGCGGGGCTGGGCGGTTGTTCCAGCCAAATTGGGCGCGGAAGAGAGGCAGGGAGGCAAGGAGGCAAGGAGGAGCAGTGCCCGGGGCTGAAGCCCTCTTACAGCAGTACGCTTTTTCGGGAGCCTAAAGGCTCACGATTCCACCCACGCACCGCGCTTGCAACCGCGGGTCGCGGGGGGCGGCGGGACGCCGGCGCTACGCGACGCAGCTACTAGAGGCTGGAGCCGAGGCGGATGAGGCCGTAGACGGCGACGCAGACGAGGAAGTCGATCCCGGCGCCCCAGTCTGTGCGGAAGCCCTGGTGTCGCAGGGAGCCTGGCAAGTGTGGCACCAACGAAAAGTAGTAGATTGCATTGCCAACGAGGATAGCGACGAGGTATTCGAGCCAGCGACGCGGAGTCGCGCCTAAGAATTGCTGCGCCATGAGATCGAATCGCCCGCGGACCCGGAATGTCCGACGCCCGCCGAAGGCGCCGACCGGACCGAGAGGGGCCTAATGGGGCATCTTAAGCCGGAGGCTGTGTCGATGCAAATCCGGCCTTCGCAGGGCGAGTCCGAACTTGCCGAAATCCCGAGTCGCGAATTTCGGGTTTGGACCCTGAGCCCGCGCATCGTACGCTTCTCCTGCGCTCGGCAGAGCGGCTATGGAGCCGGAGCAGGTTCCAATGTCCAAGCCATGGAAAATCATCGCACTTTTGCTCGTCTTCTGCCTTGCATGCTTCCTTGTAAGGCTATTCCTGATGGAGAGGCTTCTTGACGTTGTTCTACGGCTGCTAGGAGTTCTGAGCAAGCTTGGAAGGAAGTGAGGGAATCGCGCGGAGTTCGTGCGAAGTCCTGAGCCGCTATGAACGGGAGGCCGTGAGGCGTTCGCGAACGTCGCGATTCGTCGCGAGGTCGATGCAGGTCCATGCCATCGCGAGCGCGCCATCGATGAGCGCTTTGTCCGCGTCCGGCGTGACGCAGTGCGCCGCGAATTCAGGCTGATGATTGACGGCGGGCAGGGAATTGATGCCGATCATCGGGTGAATCGACGGCATCGCCAACGAAACGTTGCCCATGTCGGTCGAACCAGTGGGCCGCGTTTCCCATTCGCCGAGATTCGGGAACGGGCGGCCGAGGACTTCGGAATTCTTGCGATAGAAGGTTGCCATGGCGTCGTCGTGCAGCATCTCGGCATAGGGTTTCTCGCCGCCGGTGATTTCGAGCTTCGATCCGGTGGCGAGGGCTCCCGCCTCGAAGCAGCGAAACACTTGGGCCGCAGTTCAGCGAGCTGGGCCAGCGTTTCCGAGCGAGCGATGTACTTGGCGGACGTGTGAGCGGGAACCACGTTTGGAGCAGCGCCGCCATTCGTCACGATACCGTGGATGCGATCGGTCGAGCGAATATGCTGGCGTAGCAGGCCCAGCGCTGTTTGCGCGATGGTGAGGGCGTCCGCCGCATTGATGCCCAGCTCGGGGAAAGCCGAGGCATGAGATTCCTTCCCGGTGTAGCGAACCTCGAACATGGAAGCGGCGATGATTTTTGAGCGCAACATGTCGAAGGGCGCGGGGTGAACCATCATCGAGGCGTGAATGCCGTCGAAACCGCCGCGCTCGAGCAGGAGGATTTTTCCCCCGGCGTTGCCCACTTCTTCGGCGGGCGTGCCGATTACGGTGATGGTGAGGCCGACATCATCGGCCACTTTGGCGGCGGCCAGCGCGGCGCCAACGGCCGAAGCGGCAATTACATTGTGGCCGCAGGCGTGGCCGATTCCGGGAAGGGAATCGTATTCGGCACAAATGCCGATGTGCAATGGCCCCGACCCGGCGCGGGCGCGGAACGCCGTGGGCAAATCGCAAATGCCTTTTTCCACCGCGAAGCCGGCGTCGGCCAGCGATTCGCACAGCCAGGAAGAGGCTTGCTCTTCCTCGAAGCCAAGCTCGGGGTGCGCGTGGATGCGGTGGCTGAGATCGATCAAGCTGTGGCGAGCGGATTCGAAACGCTCGCGGGCTCCGGATTTGGCGTCCATCGATGTTTCCCTTGTCGTTTGGGTTTCCGAGGGGAGGATAGCACGGCTGTCGCGGGCCGTGAGGAGTATGCTTGCAGGCACGGTTATCGCTGAGTATGGCGGGACGCCACGCAACTTCCGGCTGTGCCGGTGCGTAGTAACAGTGGGAGGAATCCGATGCGATTCAAGATGACGGTCAGCTTGATTTTTGTGGCGAGCCTTTCATTGCTTGCGGGCGGCGGTGCAGCGCGGGCGCAGAATCCTCCGGCGCCACCATCCACGCAGCCGGACCAGGGGCAGCCGAGCCAGCGGCCGATGGGCGGAGCCGCGATGGGCGGGGGCATGATGACGCCCCAGATGATGCAGATGATCGGGCCGATGCTGGCGCGTTCTCAGAGCGTGACGGTGCGCGGCCGGGAAGACGGCGGCCCGCTTGAGAGGTTTTCGCGGCTGATGTCGGCGCTCAACGATCCGCGCGCCCAAAAGATGCTCGGCATATCCGATGAGCAAGCCGACAGCCTGCGGAAAATCGTGACCGACACGGAAATATTCACGATTCAGCGAGGCGCGAACATCGCCGTCGATTCGATCCAGCTGCGGGAATTGCTGCGCGCCGACAAGCCGGACAAGGCCGCGGTGATGAGCAAGGGCGACGAAATCTCGAAAGACACGTCGGAGTTGATCAGTCACTACCTCGGCGCGATCCTCGAGGCGAAGACGATTCTCACGCCACAACAGCAGCAGATGATTCGCGAGTATTTGGAGA
>JBAPOM010000152.1:0-2127 GCA_049279635.1 Candidatus Acidiferrales bacterium | reverse complement strand
CTCCTCAAGGGTTTGCTCGCGCCCGTGGTTCGCGCGGCTTACGGCGTTCGAATTCGAGAGCCTATCGCGAGCGATCTGGGCCTTTCCGGTAAACTGGCACGTCATTTCCTCGAGCAAAACATTTGGGACCAGGACGTGACCACGTTTGGCCTTGAAATCTGGATGACGACGACGGCGATCGTCCACGGTTTCAAAATATCCGAGTCATTCCTTGGACCGAGAATTCAGCCGGCCCCGCAATTCGGCCAGGACCTGCCCGGCACGATCCGCCAGGTGGTCGGCGCGCTCTTCAAATGCCTCGAGATGCAGGAATCATATTGGCTTCCACGCACCGGTTCCGAAAGTCTCCCCACATTCGGCTTTCAGTACGACGTCGCGCTCGAGCCGCTCAAACTCAGCACGAAGACGATTCTCGATAATTTCCGCTCCAACATCGGCCAGCTCGTCCCGGTTCTCGAATCGATCCTCACGCCGGCCACGCTTGTCGAGATTCGCAAAATGATCGACTTGCCGGATAAGCAGTTCCGCTGCCCGGACGAACTTTGGGTGAAAACGATCTACGAATTTGCCGCCGCGTATCACCACTCGGCAATCAATCGCGACCATCTTCTTCAAGCGCTGACGCCGCTCTATCGGGCTCGCGTGAGTTCGTTCATATTGCAAAACACAAAGGCGCCCGCCGCGAAGCTGGACCAAAGAGTGGAGGACCTGGGACAGGAATTCGAGCGCCAGAAGCCCTATCTGATCGACCGCTGGAGCGCCAAAGCCGGAGGTGAGCGATGAAGGACGTGGTTCTTCGAAGTCTCAACCAGACGTTCGAGAAGTTCGACGACATGCTGCTTCAATTCTTACCTCACCTGCTCGTGATGCTCATTATTGTGGTCGTGGGCTGGTTTGTGGCGATCATCCTGAAGTTCGTCACGCGCCGCATCTTCGCGTTCGTGAGTGTAAGCAAACTCTCAAAAGACGCCGGCATCAGCCAGATTTTGTCGAAGGCGGATCTTCCTCCGGCCGGGGATCTCTTCAGTAGCCTCGTTTTCTGGGTTACCTGGTTCGGTTTTCTGCTGATCGGCGTCGACGCCCTGGGCGTTCCCGAACTCCAACTGGAAGTCGAAAAGTTCTTTCTGTTCTTGCCCCAGATTTTCGTCGCCCTGCTCGTCCTTTTCGGCGGCTTGCTTGCGGCTAACTTTTTCTCGCGAGCGGCCCTGCTGGCAGCGGTCAACGCGAATCTGCCGTCTGCCCGCGCGATCAGCGGATTCGTCCGGTTCATCATCATTCTGCTCACCGTGGCAATGGCTCTCGAACAGATTGCTCTTGCGCGCAGCACCGTCCTGATCACGTTCGCCATCGCCTTCGGCGCGATCATGCTGGCGCTTGCGATTGCTTTTGGGAGCGGCGGACGCGATGCCGCGCACCGCATGCTCGACAGAATGTTTCCGCCGTCCGAACCCAAGAAAGAAGAAGAACGAGCCAAGCAGGAAGAGATTTCACCGTTGTGAGTTTGAAGCGCCCAGCCAGATATGGTGGATGAAGCGATGAACGCTTCTTCCCGATCCACGGTTTGGACCCGCTTGCAGGACGGCCTGCAACGGGCGCTTCCCGATTTCATAAGAGCGCGGCGATGGTTTGGCGGCAAGACCCGCGCCATCCGGTCTGTCGAGATCGCCGATGTGATTCCGATTCCGCACCCGGCCATCGCGGCCGCAATTGTTGTCGCTCGGGTGAACTATCTGCTAGGCCCCAGCGACACGTATACGGTGCCGCTTCTCGACGAAGGCCCCCGCGCGGTTCCGCCCGCGAGCGACGACAACGCGCGGATTCGCATCCGCGACGCTGACGACGCGGAGCACATCTTTTCGGATGCGCTCTCGAATCAAGCCATCCTCGAAACGTTTTTCGGTGCCATTCGCGAGGCGCGCCGCTTTGCAGGCGCGGTCGGCGAGCTGGTTGGCATCCCCGAGCGTTCCCTTAAGCGGCTGCGAATCGCGGCGGCGGGAAAACTCGCGCCATCGCTCATGAAAGTCGAGCAGAGCAACAGCTCGGTACTCTACGGGCGAGCATTCGTTCTGAAGTTTTTCCGCCACCTGGAAATGGGAATCAACCCGGATCTTGAGCTCGGCCGTTTCT
>JBAPOM010000151.1:0-21654 GCA_049279635.1 Candidatus Acidiferrales bacterium | reverse complement strand
TTCACCGCAGAGACGCAGAGAGCGCAGAGGAAAGAGGAAGGACGGAGAGAGGGAAGCAGGGAAAAGCAGGAAGCAGGGAAAAGCAGGAAGCAGGGAAAAGCAGGAAGCAGAGAAGCAGGGAAGCAGGGAAGCAGGGAAGCAGGGAAGCAGGGAAGCAGGGGCTTCTTCAGATGAAGCAGCCGAGGGTGCCTTCGAAGCCTTGCTCGACCCGGCCATCCGGCCACACTACGATGGGAACCATATCGCCGTAGGTGCGGGCTTCATCGAGGACTGACTGGCTCAGCTCGACGCGGCGTTCTTCGTAGGCGACGCCTTCGGCGTCCCACTTTCGTAGAAGCTTTACGCAGGCGTCGCAACCGCGGATCGTGTAGACGATGGGAACTTGCGTGGCCATGCGATCGGACTATCCGCGATCGGGAAGATTGAGGGCAGATGCGAGGAGCGCGCGCATCTCTTGGATCGATTCCTTCTGCCAATCGGGGAAGCGCGGCCGAATTCTTGCGATCACCTCGCGCAGGAGGACCTGCTTGCTGGCATCCGGCGCGTTTGCGAAGGTCGTGCCTTGGGGCAAACTCAGCTGGGAGCAGACCTGGTCCGCGATCGCGGCAAGCTCGGCGTGGGCGCCCGCTGAGCGTTCGGTGAAGTGCGTGATGTAGCGCGTTTCTTTCGTGTAGAAGATGAACACAGGGATCGCGCGCGATTTTCCGTCGTTGCTCAGATACTCGTCCATGATGTCGGGGTTTTGATCGCGGAGAAAGACGCGCAGGTCAGCACCTGTCGCTTCGGCGATGCGCGCCACGGTCGGGAGCTCACGGTAGACGTCGCCGCACCAGGCTTCCGCGAGCGCGAGTATTTTCGCCGGGCCGTTTGGCAGCGCGAAGGCCTTCTTGAAAAACGAGATGTCGTCGGCGGTGAGCGGCGAGTCCTTGTAATACTGCTCGAATTTGTCGCGGTTGACGGTCGCTTGCGCCAGAAAATCAGCGTAGCGAAGCCCTTGCTCGAACCGGGCGGGTGTGACGACGGTGGTTGCAGCTTCCATACGATTCGCCTCTTCCGAATCTGACTGTTGGCGCGTAAATTCTAGCACACGGCGCCGGCTACGCCGGTAGATGGAAGGCGCCGCAACGTTCGATGAAAAGCGGGCGGGGGAGGATTCGGAATGCCGATTCAGGCGGAAGGAAAGTTTGCGGTCGTGGATGTATTCCGCGGCAGCCGGTTGCTCGCGCGAAAGAGCATCGTGTTGCTGACGATTCTAGGTCTGCTGCTCCTGGCCGAAAGTGTGGTTCTGATCCTCCTGGAGAAAGGGGGGTGGCGCGAACGCTGGTATCTTTTTGCGCTGGGCATTTTCCTGATCGTCTACATGTGGCCTTATATCTACTACCGGGCCCGGCGACAGATCAAACGGACCCCAAACTTGCAATCGATCGTCCGATACGAATTTGACGAGGACGGCTATGTGATGACCGCAGCGCATTCGACCGCCGACGTCAAATGGACCGCGGTCGCAAAGTGGAAAGAGGGAAAACATTCGTTCGTGATGTTCGCCAATGCAAACATCGGCAGCCTCATTCCAAAGCATTTCTTCCAAAACTCTTCTGACGTGGATGCGTTTCGCGGGCTGCTGCAAGCCAAGGTGAAAAAGAATTAGGGGATTCGCGGCGGGTGCTGAGGGAGGCAGCCCGCTGCCGCGAATCCCCGTTCCACGACAAGCTCGGGCTAAGCCGCGTTCTCCAAGACAAGGAGGCCTGTCGCGGTATTCGAGATGGCGATGTGGTAGCTGCTGTGAATCTTCGTCACTCGATTGTGGAGGACGCCACGCATCGCCAGCCAGAGGATAAATTCGGCTCCTTGCGCTCCCGCCTGGCGAACCAGCTCGTGGATGGACATGCGCGTGAGGATTTCCGGCTCGTTCACGATTTTGTCCAGGCAGAGCTGGTCGAATTTCTTGTTGATGAAGCCGGCGCGCTCGCCATCGAGCTGATGGGACAGCCCGCCGGTGCCAATCACGACGACTTTCAGATCCTTGGGATACGATTCGATGGCGCGGCCGATCGCCTGGCCCAGTTTGAAGCAGCGCATCGGCGAGGGCAGCGGGTGCTGGACGGTGTTGATGCAGACCGGAATCGTCTTCACGCCACCGTAGGAATGATTCGGCCAGAAGAGCGACATGGGTACGGTGAAGCCATGATCCACGAGCATCTCCTGGCACGAGGTCACGTCGAATTCGTCCCCCACCAGCGAATTGATGATGTGCCAGGAGAGCTCGGGATCCCCCTGGAATGAGGGGATCGTCGGAATGCCCCAGCCTTCGTCGGCGTTTTGGTACTGGAAGGCCGCGCCGACGGCGAACGTGGGCATCTTATCGAGGAAGAAATTCAGGCCGTGGTCGTTGTAGATGACGACCGCGACATCAGGTTTCACTTTCTGCAGCCAGGCGCGAGCCGGCGGATACGCGGCGAAGAACTCCTTCCAGTAAGGATCGTTGAGGAGCTGCTGCTCCTTCGGAACCGCGTTGCCGATTGCGGGAATGTGCGACGTGGTGAGTCCGCCAACGACGCGTGCCATGGTTATTCTCCCTGTGCCTTGAGCATTTTCTTGAATTCGTCGACCGAGATGCCGCGCTGTTGCGCGCCCACGTCCTGCACGGTGAGACCGAAAATTCCGGTGAATTTCGCCAGGTAGTAGATGCACCCGCCGTTATGGATCATGGCGAGGACGTTGCGCTCGAGGATGGCCTTGCGCTGCTCGTCGGTGAGGCTGTACTTGCGGCAGTAGGCGTCTTCATCTTTCAGGAATTCGGCGCGATTCTCGGCGTTGTTGAACGAAAAGCACATCTTATTGAGGTTGTAACCCTTCATGGCCGCTTCACCATCGAACATGTAGGTGCCCGGGATCGGAAGGTCGTGATGGCCGAACTCAACCGACGCCGGCGTTGGAGTCTTGTCTGGTGTTGTCGCTACGGTCATGATGAATCCCCCGCGAATCGGATTTGCCTGCTCAGCGCTGCTGCGGCCTGTGCCAAATCGGGCTGCTGCGCTGACGGGTCTACATTCACACTTATCGGAAGATTGGGGCGGTGACTTGCGGCACAAGCTGGTGTGATCTACGTCACAGCGGCCGGGAGCGGAGGGGCAAGCCTTTTATTTGCAGTAAGATGAGACAATGTAGATGGCGGTGCCAGCCGGGCCGGCGGACGAATCCTAGCCGCGGTGGCGGAATCTAAACCACGTACACATGCACACATTTGATGTGATCTCTCTGGTTGTTCGGCACGGCTACCTCGTAGTAGCGCTGTTTGTGTTCGGGGAAGCGATTGGGCTGCCCGTGCCGGCGTCGCTGGCACTGGTGGCGGGCGGCGCTGCGACAGCGTCGCACGTGCTGCGCGCGCCGGAGGCGCTGCTGTTCGCGATTTCGGCGATGCTGCTGGGCGATGTGACTCTCTACGTGCTCGGCAGCTACACGGGATGGGCGCTGCTGGGATTTTTGTGCAAGGTGTCGGTGAATCCCGAGACGTGCATCATGCGGTCGGCAGAGTCGTTCTACAAGCGCGGGCGCGCGGCGCTGCTGGTGGCGAAGTTCATTCCCGGTGTGAATACGATGGCGCCGCCGCTGGCGGGCAGCATGAAGATGCCGTTCTGGCAGTTTTTCGGGCTGGATATCCTCGGCGCGAGTTTGTATGTGCTCGCCTACGGCACGATCGGCTACGTGTTTCGCGATTTCATTGCGGCGATCACGCGCGGAATTCAGACGGCGGGGCACGTCGTAGGAATCGTGGTGGTGGTGGCGACGATTGCGTTCACCGCGTATCGCATTTGGATTTATCGCAAGAATCGCGTGTTTCGCGTGGTGCCGCGCGTGCAGGTGACGGAGCTGGCTAAGAAGTTGCAGTCGGAAGACGCCAAGAAGGTGCTGCTGGTCGACGTGCGAAGCCACGGCTACTACGATGCGGGCGCGACGCGCATGAAAGACTCAATCCGGATCGAGCCGAACAACCTCGCGGCGGAAATCAGCAAGCTGCCGAAGGACAAGGACATCTATCTCTACTGTACTTGAGCGCGCGAAGCGACGAGCGCCCGTGTGGCGCACACGCTGCGGGAACAAGGATTCAACGCGTTCGTGATTGTGGGCGGGTTGGCCGCGTGGCGCAAAGCGGGGCGGCCGACGGAGACCGTGCCACAGAGCGATCTGGTGCTGCTGCCGACATTCGGCCGACGGCCCCTTCCATCGGAAGCTGAGAAAGACGAGAACCAGCGTCTGGAGAAACCGATCGGGTGAGAGCTCTACAAAGGTTTGCGGACACGCAGGAAAGAGCGATTTGCCGCCGCAGCCCGCGAATCAGAAGCCTTGCATCGCGATAACGATCATCGCGCAAAAAAACACAAAGAGAGCGATGCCCGAGCAGACGGTGAGGATTATTGCGCAAACGGAAATCCAGTCCCTGGGCCGCTGATGCGAGCGGTTGAAGAACCAAGCCGCGACGAATTGAGAGCCGGCCCCTGCCATGAAACTATAGGCTTCGACGAGGCGAGTGTCAGTGTGAAACAGCAAGCCGATCTTGGGAAAGAGAGACTCGGGCAAGACGACCCACAGGATGATCGGCACCAATGCGAAGGCTATGCCGAGAGTGAATAGCTGCTTTCGGCGCGCGAGCTCCATCGTCAGGACGTTTTGTAGACGGGAACGAGAAAGTACGCCTGGTAAGTGGCGCCGCGGGCCTTGCCATTCGCCTCGATCTCCCAGTAAGTCGGCGGAGTGGCTGCGAGATTTGTCTGCGGCTGGTCAGGGGGCACCCGGAATTCGACCGGAATCGGGCCGGTCGCGAGGCTGGCGAGCCGGACGCGGTCGAGCGTCGCGACGTCGCTGTAGAGTTCGTAGCAGACGACCTGCGTTTGGCTGCGGTTGTCCGCGCCCCTGGTGGTGACGTACTTTTCCTGGACGCAGCGCAATGTCAACGTGAGCTCCTCGATCTCCGAGACGTGCCGCGGAGGGCGGAGCTGCGCGTGAAGTGGCCCGCCGAGCGAATAGGGAAATCCTTCGTAGCTGAGATAGCTATTGCCGTAGCGCAGCAGGTCGAGAAGCATCGTCCACCAGCGATACCAGAAAATCAGGCCGAGCAGCCCGAAAATCGCCGCGCCGATGAGAAATGGCCACGGGCCCTGCATTCCGATCCAGGCAAACAACAGGACAAAGGCGTTCCACACCAGCGCACCCAAGAGGCGCTTGACCATTTCATCGAAGGCCGAATATGCGATGCCCTCGCGATGCCAGTGAAAATCGTAGAGCCAGGGCGCGCTCGGCATGCGAGCAGCCGCGCGTTTCCATGCCGCTTTGCGGGCGATGCCGCGCAAGCCGTGAACGAAAAAGAAGAGGCCGCCGAAGAAAAACATGCCCGCGAAGATGGCGATCACCCAGGCGGGCGCGTTCTTGGGCGAGTCGACCTGATTGAGCGCGGCGCGGCCTATGAAAAAGCCCATGGCGAGGAAGGGCACGCCGAAAAGCGCGGATTTCCAGCCGTCGATAGCCGTGGCGCTCTGCGTCGGATGATTCAGCAGGGCGGGCGGGTCGCCCGGCTGCTGGACGCCGAATTTGGTGAGCATGAGCGTTCGCAGATCGGTTGTCGTGGCCATGGGTCTCCTTTCGAACAGGATGGTTTTGGCAAACGACGGAGACAATGGGACTTTTGCGAAGTAGTAAAGGCTGGGTGGCAGGTGGTGGGGCGGCGGCTTGCCGGAGGATAAGAGAGATTCTTCGCTTCGCTCAGAATGACGGCGAATTCTTACCGAGGGGTGATGCGGGCTATGTCGTAGCGGAGTTCGATGGCGCGGCCGGGGAAGCGCGCGGAGACGCGGGACTGGAATTCGGCGAAGGTGAGCGCGCCGTTTTGGCCGTTGAGCATGCGCGCGTCGTCCATGAGGATCACGTGGCCCTTTACGGAGTGGCCGAGGATGGCTTCGACTTCGGCGGAGAGGCGCGCGGGGTCGCGGTGCAATTGGTCCCAGCCCCAGTAGCCGGCATCGAGCCAGAAGAGCGCGGGAGCATCGAGAGATTTCAGCAGTTCGGGCAGCACGATGGCGCTATCGCCCTCGAGAATTCGGATGCGCGAGTCGCGCTCGAAGCGGCGCGTGGCTCGCTGCGCGAGTGCCGGATCGTATTCGATCGAGTAGATGCGATCAAAGTGATTCTTCACTGCAGCGACCATTTCGCCGTAATACGTTCCCGTTTCGACGAGCGTGCGCAGGCCAAATGTCGCTGAGTATTCGATCACCGTGCGCTGCTTCAAGAGATGCGGCGAGCGAACCGGATGCGCGCGCAGCTTCCAATACCAATAATCGGGATAGTGGCTGAGGGATTTGTAGGCACCGTAGAACGGCATGCGCTGCATGAACTTGCGGAACGATTTCAATGGGCCTCGCAGATGCGCGTTGAGAAAACTAGCTTGCAGGCGGGGCAGTGTCAAGGCGTGCGCGGCCACCTCCGCAGGGATTGCATGAGGCGAGTGTTTTGGCTTCGGAAGAGCACCGACAGGATTGTCGGTGCCACCAAGGCCGGCGTTCGCGATCAGTGGGTGCTCGGGCGGCGGCAGACGAAATTGGCGGCATCTTTCATGTCGCCGGTTCCTTTGTAATACGCCTGCTGTGGATAAGGGCAGAGCGGATGCGTCATCTCGACGCCTTTCGCCGCGTTGCCATCGACGTAGCCTGTGGCAATGATGCGATCCGGCGCTCTGCCTTGCTCGACCCAGCGGGCGAGCGCGAGCACGACGTCGTGGTCCGCGTCCTCTGATAGCGCCGCGAATCCGCCGGCATTGCCAAACATCGTGGCGCCGGGGCCGCCCGCGCAGTGCGACATCGTGGGGACCATGAACAGGCGATAGAAGCCTTTCGTGTCGCCCATCGTCTTCTGCACCGACTCGAAGTATTCGACGCTGCTCAGCGGGGGGATCGCCGCGTCGCTCCAGCCGTGGTATTGGATGAGTTTTCCACCGTGCGCCCTGAACGCGCGAAGATTCGTGTCCATCGAGTTGAGAGTCGCGCCGAATTTATCGTCCGTGAGTTTCATGTCGGGATCGAAGTTGAAACTCTTCGGATCCCACTTCGGATCCTCGAAGACCATGTCGGCGAAAAACTGATTTGCGAATAGTTTCCCGACACCCTGCTGCGGTGCGCTTCCACCGGTGATCCAGACTGCCCAGTTCGCCGGCACGGCCTCGCCGCCGGGCGAAAAGCCTGCCTCGATCGGGGCGCCGGTGCGCGGATTCGTCAGGGGCTCGTAGATTTTCTTCGCGGCCGACACTTGACCGGCCGTGAGGCAATCGGATGCATCATCGCCTTTGCATTGGACGGTCGCCGGATCGAAATGGCAGAGGGAGGGATTCTCGATGAAGCCGTCCTTATCGCCGTCGAGCATGTCGCAGGCGGCGATGGCCGCGTTCTGCAGGATGGGCAGTTTTGCGGGCGGGATGTAGCTTTCCGGAGTTTCCGTGAGCGCGAGTTCGTCCCAAAGACCGCGAGCGTTCAGATGGTTCCAGTTGATTGCGGGCGCTCCCGCGATGATGCCCTGGAAATCATCGGGATAGCGCTGCGCTTCGGTCAGACCTTCGCGGCCGCCTTCCGAGCAGCCGACGAAATAGGGGTGCGACGCTTCCTTGCCGTAGAAGGCGCGGATCAGCGCCTTGGCCTGCACCGAGGTTTCATGGACGGCGCGATAGCCGAAATCCTTCACTTTTTCCGGGTGGCCGATCGCCCACTTCGCGTTCGGCGCGGCGACGTGCCCATCGTCGGTTCCGGCTGTGGCATAGCCGCTCAGCAGCGACGCTGCCATCGCACTGAACGGAATCGTCCCGGCGAATCCACCGTTGCCGACCTGCTCGTATTTGCCGTTCCAGCCGGAGAGGGGCAGCCAGACCTCGAAGCGGATATCGGAATCGCTCGTCGGCTTTGCGACGCCCGCCACGCGGCAGAACGCGGGCAAAGCTGCGCTGGGGGCGGGCAGGCCCGGTCCTGCGGGCGGTTTGTAGCTTCCGGCCGCGACGGAGGTCGATGACGTAACGGTTGCATTCGTCAATGTGATATCGGCCAGCTTTTCGCAAGGCGTTTGCGCGAGCGCCGCGCAGGGAAAAAACATGAGAACGGCGAAGCAGATCGGCAGTGCAATTCGCGATTTCACGAATGCCTCCATAAATTTGATCGATTGAGCCACCCGAACCAGGGCGCAAGATGCAGCCACGCCCGACGCAGACTTATACAGCGCATCCCGGCTTGTGTAAATGCGATGTTTATTTCGCGGCGAGCGCGGAACGGCCGGGGAAGCGGGCGGCGGAGCCGAGTTCTTCCTCGATGCGCAGGAGCTGGTTGTATTTGGCGATGCGGTCGGTGCGGGAGGCGGAGCCGGTCTTGATTTGGCCGGTGCCCATGGCGACGACAAAATCTGCGATGAAGGCGTCCTCGGTTTCGCCCGAGCGGTGCGAAACGACGGCCGTGTATTTCGCCTTGCGCGCCATTTCTACCGCCTCGACTGTTTCTGTCACCGTGCCGATCTGATTCAACTTGATCAGGATCGAATTGGCGATGCCTTCGGAGATGCCGCGCGCAAAGATTTTCGGATTGGTGACGAAGATGTCGTCGCCAACGAGCTGGACTTTCCTGCCGAGCTCGCGCGTGGCGAGCTTCCAACCGTCCCAGTCGCCTTCGGCAAGGCCGTCTTCGACCGAAACGATGGGATATTGGCGCACCCAGTTGGCCCAGAATTCGACGATCTGGTCGGAGGTGCGGGCGGACTTGTCCGACTTTTTGAAAATGTATTTCTTGGATGCGCCGTCGTAGAACTCGCTCGCGGCGGGATCGATGGCGATGGCAACCTGCTCGCCCGGCTTGTAGCCGGCCGCGGTGATGGCTTCGAGGATGCGCTCGAGGGCTTCTTCATTCGATTTGAGATTCGGCGCGAAACCGCCTTCGTCGCCGACGGCGGTCGAGTAGCCGTTCTTTTTCAGCACCGCTTTCAGATTGTGAAAGACTTCGACGCCCCAGCGCAGGGCTTCGTGAAAGCTTGAAGCACCCAGCGGCATCACCATGAACTCCTGCACGTCGACGGAATTATCGGCGTGCGCGCCGCCATTGAGAATGTTCATCATCGGGACGGGAAGCGTGCTGGCCGAGGGATCGCCCGAATACTGTGCGAGATACTTGTAGAGCGGCTTGCCGAAGGCGGCCGCAGCAGCGCGCGCGGCGGCCATCGAAACGGCGAGGATGGCGTTTGCGCCGAAGTTCGATTTGTTGGGCGTGCCGTCGGCGTCGATCATGCGCTTGTCGAGCGACCTCTGGTCCGCCGCATCCAGGCCATTGACGGTATCGGCGATCTCTCCATTGACGTGCGCTACGGCCTGCAGCACCCCTTTGCCGAGATAGTGCGACTTGTCGCCATCGCGCAGTTCGTTGGCTTCGTGCTCGCCGGTGGAGGCGCCGGAGGGGACGGCGGCGCGGCCGAACGCTCCGCCTTCGAGGCGAACGTCCGCCTCGACTGTCGGATTGCCGCGGGAATCGAGAATCTGGCGGCCGTGAACGGCGACAATTTTTGTGGACATCATTTCCCCCTAAGAATTTTGCCCGCAACGAAGCGCGGGTCGTTCTGAGTGACTCACTCGGGTTCTTCGATCAGCGACTCGGGGCGAACCACGACGACGATCCCGCTGTCGGAGACGGAATAGCGCGCCTTATCGGCTTCGAGGTCGTAGCCGATCACGGTACCCTCGGGCAAATCCACGTGGCGGTCGATGATCGCGCGGCGGATGCGGCAGTGCCGGCCGATATTCACGTGATTAAAGATGATCGATTCCTGGACGTCGCTGTAGCTATTGACGCGCACGTCGTAGCCGATGACCGAGCGCATGACGCGCCCGCCTGAAATAATCGATCCGCCGGCAACGACGGAGTCGAGAGCGACGCCCATCCTCTCGGGGTCGGCGAAGACAAACTTCGCTGGCGGATACTGCTGCTGCCAGCTGTGAAGCGGCCAGCTGCTGTCGTAAACATTGAAAATCGGCGACACGGAGACGAGGTCCATGTTTGCTTCGTGATAGGCGTCGATTGTGCCGACGTCGCGCCAGTAAGCGACATCCTTCTTGTTCTCGTCGCGAAAGTTGTAGGCGAAGACGCGGTATTTATCGATGATACGCGGAAGAATATCCTTGCCGAAGTCGTGAGAGGACGTGGCGTCTTCCGCGTCGTCGATGAGAATGGGGACAAGGAGCTGCGTATTGAAGAGGTAGACGCCCATCGAGGCGTTGCACTTCCCCTCATGGACGCGCGAAGGCTTCGGATCCGAAGGTTTTTCCTGGAAGCCGATGATGCGCCAGTTTTCGTCAGTTTCGAGAACGCCGAATTTTCCGGCTGCGGAGGCCGGGTCCATTTCGATTGTCGCGACCGTGACGTCGGCACCCGACTCCGCATGCTGCTGGAGCATGGTCTGATAATTCATTTTATAGATGTGGTCGCCGGAAAGAATGAAGACGTAGTTCGATTGCTCGCTGCCGATCGAATAGATATTCTGGTAGACGGCGTCCGCGGTGCCTTGATACCAGTGCTGCGAGACGCGCATCTGGGGCGGCAGCACTTCGATGAAGTCGCCGTGGCCCATGAGATTCGACCAGCCGCGGCGGACGTGGCGATTGAGGCTGAGCGCCTTATATTGTGTGAGAACGAAAACGCGGCGGAGGTCGCTATTGAGGCAATTAGAAAGCGTGAGATCGATGATGCGATAGACGCCGCCGAACGGCACGGCCGGCTTGGCGCGGTCGCGCGTGAGCGGCCAAAGGCGTTCGCCCTGGCCGCCAGCCAGAAGAACGCCGATCGCGTTGCGCATCAAGGGCATTCGATTCTCCGCACGGAACGCTCAGTTTGCAGGGAAACATTCTAGCAGGGATGCCTGCTTCATGGATTCGACAGTTGCCGTGCGCCTCCGGCAATCGAGTCGGCGGGGCATTTTGGATTACTGAAAAGTTGACTAACGCGGAGCGCTTCCCTTTCTAAATTTTGGCCTTGACTTGGGGGGTAGCCTCCGATAGAAGAGCACTCACTAGCCGGTTCGAGGTGTGCCGGTTACACTTAGAAGTACCCAATCAGTCCAACTCAGAACAGGAAACGGGGGTGAATACGCGTGGCGGAAGTCGTCATTCAAGAGGGTGAATCTTTGGAGAATGCCCTTCGGCGGTTCAAGCGAAAAGTGCAGTCGGAGGACATCATCAAGGAGATCAAGAAGCACAGCTACTACATGAAACCTGGTGAGAAGCGTCGAGCCAAAGAGGCCCTCTCGCGTAAGCGTCTCCGGAAAAAGCAGCGGCGTGAGCAGGATTAGGCATCTAGAAACCTGGATTCCATCCGAGCAGTTTCGTGCCGGCAGGCATATGAGCGCCGGAAGTGTACCCGGCGCTCGAACGTTTTTCCGGCACGAGCCCGCACCGCTCCCTGTCCTGTGCAAACACGGTCCCGGAGCAACGTATGGAATACCACGACAAGGTCCTGAAGTGCGGGGAATGCGGGGCTGAATTCGTTTTCACCGCCGGGGAGCAGATGTTTTTCGCCGACAAGGGCTTCAAGAACGAGCCCAAACGGTGTAAAGCATGCAAGGCGGTGCGCGCGCAGAGCAACGATTCAGGCGGGGCAAGCGTTCAGCGGGTCGAAACGAAGACGGTATGCTCGCAATGCGGGAAAGAGACGACCGTTCCTTTTAAGCCGACTCAGGGGCGGCCCGTTTATTGCCGCGAGTGTTTTCAGCAGCGGCGTTCGTTGGGGGCTTCGAACGCTACAGCCTGATTAAAGGATCGAGGGGCGAGGCCCGCCGATCCTGTGGTTGGTTGGACGGAAAACCCACAAACCGGCATTCGCCGGACTCTTCCGGCGAAGCCTGTCGGAAGCGACAAGCGGCTCTTCTCGACGCGATTGGATCGCGGCGGGAAGGGCCTTCTCTTCTTCTGGGCTCGCCCACGATCGTTCAAACGCCCACGGCCAAGGTAGCGTGCGCGCCGGAAGCTAGGCTAGAATACCGCCTCTCTTTTCCAGGGAGTCTCCATCGATGACGCCGGAACAGTGGCTACAAGTAAAGGAGCTGCTCGCTTCGGCTTTGGAGCAGCCGCCGAACGACAGGAAAGCGTATCTGCTGCGCGTTTGCGCGGAACCCGACCTGCGGAGCGAAGTGGAGTCGTTGATCGCCGTTCATGGTGACTCGGCTAGCACTATTTTCGGGAAAACGAAGTCCCTGACGCACTCGGCACCTTCGCTGCAGCCGGGCACCCTGTTGGGTCCGTACAAGATCGAAGGCCGTATTGGCGCGGGCGGCATGGGCGAAGTCTTCCGTGCCACGGACACGAGATTATACCGGACGGTCGCGATTAAGCTGCTGCCGCACGGGCGTTCCTCCGATTCCACGCAGGGGCAAAGGCTGCTCAAGGAAGCCAGAGCGGCGTCGGCCCTGAACCACCCCAATATCGTCTCCATTCACGATATTTCAAGCCACGCAGGGAAAGACTTTCTGGTAATGGAATACGTGGAAGGCCGGACGCTGAAAGAGTTGATGGAAACGAAAGCGATGCTGCTCGGCGAGGTTCTGGAATTCGCCGCGCAGATCTCTTCGGCGATGGGTGCCGCGCACTCGGCGGGCATCGTCCACCGGGACATCAAGCCGACCAATATCATGGTAACGGCGAGCCGGCAGATCAAGGTGCTCGATTTCGGGCTGGCCACAATGACGGAGGCTTACTTCCTCCAACAGGCGCGGACTCTGATGGACGTCACGGAAGTGGGAGCGATCGTCGGAACGGTGGCCTACATGTCTCCGGAGCAGACACGTGGCGAAGCAGTGGACGCACGTTCCGATATCTTCTCTCTCGGATGCGTTCTGTACGAGGCTGCGACCGGCGCGCTTCCATTCGCGGGACCCAGCACTCTCGCCGTCATGCACGAGATCGCGACTGCCGTTCCGCCGCCGCCCAGCAAACTGCGCCCGGAACTGCCGCCGGCCTTCGATCGGCTGGTAGAAAAATGCCTGGAAAAAGATCCGGCGCGGAGATTCGCGCAGGCGTCGGAGCTCTGCCACGCGATCAAATCGCTTACGCTTGAGCCCAAGACAATATCCGTCCCGGCCGGCGGTCGCCGCCGGACGGTTGCCGTCGTCCCTCTGCAATTCCGGAACGCCGCTTCCGAAGACCGGTTCTTGTCGGTGGCGCTGGCGGATGCAGTCGCCAACCGCCTTGGCTCCGCGCCAACCCTCGTGGTGCGGCCCATCGCCAGTCTGATGAAATACGCCGGGAAGAAAACGGATTGGACGCAGATCGCGCAGGAGCTGAACGTTGATCTCGTAGTGGAGGGCAGCATTCAGAAAATGGGCTCTCGGGTGCGCGTGCTGACCCAGGTGTGGGAGCTTCGCAACGAGCAACCTCTCCATTCCGCCAAAATAGACGCCGACATGGGGAGTCTCTTCAGCTTGCAGGACCAGCTCGCGGATGCTGTTTTCCATTCTCTGGTGCCCCGTTCGCGCGAGAAGCCCACGAAATCGGGGCAGATCGTGGTTCCGACAACGCGGCATCCGCTGGCCTTCGAGCTTTATATGAGGGCTGTCGACCGGGCAATCGGCTTCAACAAGTTCGAACTGGGGGCGGCGATCGAAATGCTGGGACGCGCGGTCGATCTCGACCCGGATTTTTCGGATGCCTGGGGCATGCTCTCGATCGTTTGCTATCACATGGGAGCGCATGTCGATCCCGATCCCAAGTGGTTCGAGCGGGCGGAGCGCTCGATCGCGAGAACTCTGGAATTGGATCCGGTGAATTGCGATGCGCTGTGCGTGCGAGGGATGGTTCATTGGTCGCCGTTGCGCGGATTTCAGTTCCGCCCCGCGCTGAGGGCGCTCAACGCCGGGTTGAAGATCAACCCGAGCCGGTACACCGCCCGCCTCCATCGCGCCGCGCTTTTGTTGCACTTCGGTTTTCACGAGGCGGCTTTGGTGGACGCCGAAGAGTCGATCATAGCCAACCCCCAGTCCGCATTGAGCGTAACCGGCTGCGCCTTTGTGGCGCTCTATACGGGTGACTATGGCAAGGCGAGCGAGTTCGGCGAACAAGCTCTGGCTCTGGAACCGGCTCTGATTCACGCCAATATTTTTTCTCCGCTCCCTTCGATTTACGCCGGAGACCTGAAGGCGGCACGCGAGAAACTCAATGTCGCCCGCCAGATGATTCCAGAAGAGCAGCAGATCGCGTGCATGGAAGGGATGATTCTGGCCCGCGAGGCCGACTTCAAACGCGCGGAAGAGATGACGGATGAGGCCGTCGCCTCCAAGAGAAGCATGACCCACACGCACCACTCCTGGCATTGCGCCGCGGGAGTCTACGCGATGTGCGGAAAGCCCGAGAAAGCGATTGCCGAACTCAAGCGCTGCGCGGAAGGAGGCCTGCCCAACTATCGCGCATTCGAAAAAGATCCGCACCTGCGTTCACTTCACACCCATCCGGAATTTATCGCGCTGATGCGAAATCTGCGCCGCGATTATGAAACCTTCCGCAAAGATTTCGAATTGACCGACGCGCTTGCCCCAACATAGTTTCCTCGCGCCGCTTCCCGCCGATTGACCGTTCCAGACCAGACACTTTAAGATGATTTAGGGCGAATCTGTCATGGACGAGAAGGTCTTACGCGACTATCTGCAGCGCTACCTCGACTGGCATGAGGCTCATGCCGATTTCAAGGCGGCGTTCAAGGATTTCCCGGTGAAGGAGCGCGGGAAGCGGCCGCCGGGCCTGCCGTATTCAGCTTGGGAACTGCTCGAGCACATGCGCATCGCGACGCACGATATTCTCGAGTTTTCCCGCGATGCGAAGCACATATCGCCGGATTGGCCTTCGGGCTACTGGCCCAAAAATCCGGCGCCGCCCAGTGCGGCTGCTTGGGACAAGAGCGTGAAAACGCTCGAGAAGGACTTGCAGGAGATGGGGAAGCTGGTCACCAACCCCAAGACGGACCTCCTGGCGCGCATTCCCCACGGGTCGGGCCAGACCATCCTTCGCGAAGCTCTGCTGATCGCCGATCACAACGCCTACCACTTGGGTCAATTTATTCTGGTACGCCGGCTGCTAGGTTGCTGGCCGGAAAGCTAACCGCAGGGTCGCGCCGCAGTGCGCCTTCCCGCATCTTATGATGGGGACTTCGAGAATCTTCAGGGAGTCTTGCAATGAGCAGGGAACAAGCAATCGCCGAATCCACAGCCTCCAAAGAAGCGCAGGAGAGAATCTGGGAGGCCTTTCGGCGATGGGGATTTTTGCAGGCGAACCTCGATCCGCTGGGTGATTTCACGCCGGTGGCGATGCCGGAGCTGGATGTTTCCGGGCCGGATGCCGAGGCGGCGCGCCGCGTCTATTGCGGAAGCATCGGCGCCGAATTCATGCACATCACGGACCGCGAGCGGCGGCAGTGGGTGCAGCACCAGATGGAATCGGAAGCGGCGGAGCCCGATCGCGCGCACATCCTCGAGCTGTTGGTTCGGGCGGAGATTTTCGAGCAGGTGCTGCAGACGCGTTATCTGGGAACGAAGCGCTATTCGCTCGAGGGTGAAGCGGCGCTGCTGCCGCTGCTCGACGCGATTCTGAACGCTGCGTCCGAGCAGGGCGCCGAAAAAGCCATGGTCGCGATGAGCCATCGTGGACGGCTCAACGTGATGGTGAATATCGTGGGCCGTCCGGCGGCGGAGCTTTTCGCGCGGTTCGAAGACGTCGATCCGCGAAGCACGCTCGGCGGCGGCGACGTGAAATACCACATGGGCGCGACGGGAGATTTTCACGCGGCGAACGGGCGCGTGGTGGAAATGCATCTGGTGTCGAATCCGAGCCATCTCGAGGCGGTCGATCCGGTGTTGATGGGCCGCACGCGGGCCAAGCAGACGCGCCGCGGCGAGCGAGGCAGGCGCCAGGTTGTCTCGATCAGCATGCACGGCGACGCCGCTTTCGCGGGGCAAGGAATCTGCGCCGAGACGCTGAATATGAGCGGCGTGGCTGGATTCACGGTGGGCGGCTCGATCCATATTATTGTGAACAACCTCATCGGATTCACCACCGTGCCGCGAGACACTGGTTCGTCGCGTTTTTCTTCCGACTTGGCCAAGCGGCTGGAGATTCCGATTTTCCATGTGAACGCGGAGGATCCGGACGCCGTCGTGCGCGTCGGCCGGATGGCGATCGAATATCGCGACGCGTTCGGCACGCCGGTGGTCATTGACGTGATCGGCTACCGTCGCCACGGCCATAGCGAAGTGGACGATCCCACGATCACGCAGCCGTTGCGCTACCGGAAAATCGAGGCGCATCCGCCGATGTGGCGAATTTATTCCGAGCGGATCGGCGTTGATCCCGAGCCGGTCGTCGAGCGCGTGCGAGAGGAATTGGATGCCGCGCAGGAGGAAGCGAAGGAAATCGAAAAGACTCCCTCGATGCGCAAGCTGCCTCGCTACTGGGGTGCATTCCGCGGCGGGCGCTACGACGCGTCGCTTGAAGTGGACACCGGGCTCGACGCCGCGACGATAGGGGCGATCGGCGAAGGTCTCGTCAGCTATCCCAGCGGATTTCACATTCACCCGAAGGTGAAGAAACTGCTCGAGCAGCGGCTCGAGATGGCGCAAGGCAAGAGGGCGATCGATTTCGGGATGGCCGAGGCGCTGGCTTTCGGCTCGCTGTTGAAAAGCGGCGTGCCGATCCGATTTTCCGGGCAGGACAGCCGCAGGGGAACGTTCAATCAGCGCCACGCGGCCCTGATCGATATCGAGAATGAACGGGAGTACGTCCCGCTCGAAGAGATGGCGCAGGAGAACGCGTGGTTCGAAATTTACAATTCGCCGCTATCCGAAGCCTCGGTGCTTGGATTCGAGTACGGCTTCAGCCGCGATTTCCCCGAGGCGCTGGTTCTCTGGGAGGCGCAATTCGGGGATTTCGCCAACGGCGCGCAGATCATCATCGACCAGTTCATCGCCGCGAGCGAGGACAAGTGGAATTTGCTTTCGGGAGTGGTGATGCTTCTGCCGCACGGCTACGAAGGGCAGGGGCCGGAGCATTCGAGCGCGCGCATCGAGCGCTTCCTGCAGCTGGCCGCTCGCGACAATATACAGATCTGTCAGCCTTCCACCGCCGCACAGTATTTTCATCTGCTGCGGCGCCAGGCTCTGCGTAGCTGGCGAAAGCCGCTCGTTGTTTTCACGCCGAAGAGCATGCTGCGGAATCCGGCGGCTTCCTCGACGCTCGCGGATTTGGCCGTGTCGCGATTTCGCAACGTGATTCCGGACAAGGGCGACGGGTCCGCCGAACGCGTGCTGCTCTGCACCGGAAAAATCGGGCACGAACTCGAGGCCGAACGAAAGCGCCACCCGGAGAATGCGCCTGCGATTGTCTTCGTCGAGCAACTCTATCCGTTCCCCGAAGACGACGTCGCGGCCGAGATGGATCGCCATGCGAAGGCCACGGAATTCGTGTGGGTGCAGGAAGAACCGGGCAACATGGGCGCGCACGACTTCGTGATTCCGGAGTTCGAGCGGTTGTCTCGCGGACGCCCAGTGCTGTCGGTGAATCGCTCGGCGGCCGCGAGCCCCGCGACGGGATCCGCAAAAGCGCACGAGATGGAGCAGAAGACCCTGATCAGCGTCGCTTTCGGTTCCTAGCTGCGCGATTTTCTAGATGCGCGAGAGAATGAGGCTGTGGCCGCTTGCGAGGGGCCGCAGTTCGTACGACGAGAACCCCGCGTTTCGGAACATTCGCTCGTACTCACTGAAGGTGTAGGCGTCGCCTGCCGGAGTCATTCCCAACATCATCATGCCGAAACCTGCCGAACGCGGCGGCGACACGCGGTCCTCGTTGGGGATGAAATCGAGTGTCGCGACGATGCCGGAAGGCGCGAGCGATGCGCGGACCTTGCGGAGCAACTTCTCATTTGTGGCCGCGTCGAAGTGGTGCAGGAAATTCGTGATCAGCACGACGTCGTAGCCGGTGCCGTATTCGACTTCGAAGGCGCTGCCCGGAATTAAATGATGTCGGGCTTCGACGCCCGCGGCGCGCGCATTTTCGGTCGCTACCGCGAGCACCGGCCCCCAATCCTGCGCGAAGATTTCGGCGTTCGGATTGCGCTTGGCGAGCGTAATCCCGAACATGCCGTGGCCGCCCGCAAGATCGAGTACCTTCCATTTCTTGCCCGCGGGCGCATCAAGGACCCAAGCGATTTCTTCCGCGGAGGGCGCCACCATCGGCGCCATCGAGCGCGCAAACTCAACCCAGATGGGATTTTCCTGCGAGATGGATCCCTTGCCGTCCGCCATGGCAGGCTGCCCCGTGCGAATCGTGCGGGCCAGATCGTGGTAGGCGTTGATGGTAACCGGCAGAGTGAGGAAGCCTGCTGCGGAGGCGATGCACGCCGGCGAGCGCCGATCGAGGAATGCGGCCGAATCGTCGGTGAGCGCGTAACGATCGCCATTTTTCACGAGAAAGCCGTGGACTACGAGATAGTCACAGAGAATTCGGATGCCGCGTTCGGTGGCCTCGCAGCGCTTCGCCAGGGTTGGGAATGTGTCGGTTCCTTCGCCGATCTTGGTGAAAATGTCGAGAGCAATGGCTGCCCGGAGCGCGGCCGTCTGCTGATACGCGTTCAACGTTTCAAAGATGAACTCCGGGTTTGGTTGCGGCTTGGCGGTTGGAGAAGGCATCTCGTTTTCCTCGAGAGCGGTTTCGGGTCAATCGACAGATAAATCTTCGGCGAAACACGCGAACTCAGGCGCGCATCGCTGACCGAAGCAACCGAATATCGTGCTCGCTCAAAAGCTGGAAATCAAATCGAATCTCGGCGCGCGCGGCCGTCAGGCTCGTTCGCTCACGAGACACACACTCTGCCGCGGCCCCCCTCGAGGGCTGTCGGGGTAACTCCATAGGGACGTATTGACGAAATACCCCCCGTGGAGCGATGATGTGCGGGCGGCGGTTGGGCAGTCGCCCTGCTCTGGGGGTCGCGACGCGCGTATGGGTCTGACGCTGATTTATATTGCGCTTATAGTAGTGCTTGCGGAAATTTTCATCCACTACTGCCGGGCAATCCTCGCTTCCAGCCGAAAAATCCAGCTTCCGGCGAGCTTATGCGAAGCGGCCGGCGTGGACCGCGATGGGGTGGCGCCCTGCGACTTCGAACGGTTCCTGGAGCTCGCGCGCGTCTGTCCTGAAGAATGTGCGGACCATCGAAGCATGCGGGCTGTGTGCGCGTATTACGGTCTGGTGCGCGCGCTCGGCCGCGCATCGCGCGGCCTGGTTCCCCGCGTGAAATCGTGGGCCGAGAAAGAGCAGCGCAACTGTTCTCATTTTGCGGCGGTGGCTCTCGACCGCCGGATATCCTGCACGCGCAAGCTTTTCGCTCAGAGAGTGCAAAGCCCGTTCTGAAGTCTTCGCCGGTTTCTTCGCCTTCATCACGCTCGACCCCTCCCACGCCGGCTGATACCATCCACATTATTCGACCATTGGATGCTGGCATTGCCGTCGTGACGCCATTCGAACAACGCGTGCTGCGCACCATCCGGGAAGAGAAGATGTTCCGCCCGGGCGACCGCGTGGGCGTGGCGGTATCCGGCGGCGCGGACTCGGTGGCGTTGCTGCGCTTGCTCGATGGCCTTCGGCAGCGACTCGGGATCACGCTGGTCGTCATTCATTTCGATCACTGCCTGCGCGGCGCCGAATCCGACGCCGATGCCGGGTTTGTCTCCGAACTCGCGCGCCGCCTGGCGCTCGACATCGTCGTCGACCGCGAGGATGTCGCGGCGGCAGCGGCAAAGCAAAAGTGGAATATCGAGGATGCCGCCCGGCGCCTGCGCTATGCGTTTTTCGAGCGCGTCGTGAAGGAAGGAAAGGCCACTCGGATTGCGGTTGCGCACACGGCCGACGATCAGGCGGAAACGGTGCTCGCGCACCTGCTTCGCGGGAGCGGCCCGGCGGGCCTTGCAGGAATCTACCCCGTCGCCGGAACGATCGTGCGGCCGCTTCTCTGGTGCCGCCGCGAAAGCCTTCGAAAATATCTTCGCGAGCTGAAACAGGATTGGCGCGAAGACGCGACGAATCGTGATATGCGGCGGATGCGGGCGCGAATTCGAGAGCAGCTTCTCCCTTTGCTCGAGCGGGATTTTTCGCCCCAGGTTGCAACTCGCCTCGGTAGAATCGCGCGGCTTTCGCGTGAAGAAGAGCAATTCTGGGCGGCGCTCGTGGAAGATCGTTTCCGTGCGCTGGTGCGCTCGAAGGATGGCGCGTTCACGATCGGAGTTCGCGACCTGCTCGTGCCGCTCGATGTATCCGCCGGCGCCCTCGACGAGGGCACCCCGCCGGCCAGCAAACCGCCAGCACCACTGCGGGCGCTAACCGAACGCCTGATCCGCCGTCTGTATCAGAAAGTGAGCGGAATCGCGCAGGGGCCCACCGCCGAGCGCGTGGAGCAGGTGATTCACCTCGCCGCCGAATCGACCAGCGGCCGGCGTGTCGAAATGCCGGGTGGCGTTTGCGTGGAGCACAACTTCAAGGATCTGGTTTTTTCGGGAGGAAAGACCCGCTCGAAGCGCCATGAAACCGCAGCGCGGCCGCACACGTACCAGTATTCAGTGACACTCCCCAGCCGCGGCGCGGCAGCTGTTTCCGTGCCCGAACTCAAACGGTGCTTCCATCTGAAAGTGATTGACTGGCCCGGCGCAGCGCGCGACACTAAGTTGGAATGCGCGGCTCTCGATGCGGACCTCCTCCGAGCTCCTCTGATCCTGCGAAACTGGCGGCCGGGAGACGCCTATCGGCCTCGGGGCGGGCGTCAGACCCAGAAGCTGAAGCGGCTCTTCTTGGCCAAGCGCATCCCTGTTCGAGAGCGAACTGGCTGGCCGGTTCTCGAAAGCGATGGGCGTATTGTCTGGGTACGCGGCATGCCTGCGGCGGATGAGTATTGCGCGAGCGCCGGCACGAAAGTGGGAATCCTGATCGAAGAGCAAGGTCTTTGAGGTGACGGTGAAGGTTGCCTTTACTCGAAGGCGGCTCGAAAACAGGGTGAGCCAGTTGGGCCGCGCCATCTCGGGAGACTATTCGGGGCGCGCTCTCGATGTGGTGATCGTCCTCGAGAATTCGTTCTTATTCGCGGCGGACCTGGTGCGGGAGATTTCCAGACCGGTGGTATGCCACTTCGTGCGCGCGGACGCAAGGGACGTGAAGCTCGGCGGCCACGATTATCGGGAGATTTTCTTCAGCGCGCCGCCGGCGTTGCGCGGGCGCGACGTTCTCGTAGTGGATGCCGTGCTGAATACCGGCATCACTCAGGATTTTTTGATCAAGCGGCTCGAGGAAAGCCGGCCGCGTTCCCTGCGGTTGGCCGTGCTGTTTGACAAGCCCGCTTCGCGGCGGGTGAATTTACGGGCTGAATACACTGGCTTCGCTGCTGCATCTAAGGATTGGGTGGGATACGGCCTGGGCGACGAAGAAGGGCTGTATCGGAATTTGCCATTCGTAGCGGTGAAAGGTCTGCGGTCGAAAGGCCGCGGGCGCCAGACGGGTGCTGGCAAGAAGGCATCCAAACGGTGAGGTAACAAGGTGAACTCAACAGTACGTACGGTCCTCTTTTGGCTCCTAATGGT
>JBAPOM010000150.1:0-10384 GCA_049279635.1 Candidatus Acidiferrales bacterium | reverse complement strand
ATTTTGAGAAGGAGCTTGAACTTCTTCGCCCACGCGCCCTTCTCGCTCTCGGCGGGATCGCTATGCGGGTATATCTCGGCCTGCTTAAGGAACGTGGCCTGATCAAGAGCGCCGCGGCCTTTCCTTTTCGCCATGGCTCGAGCTATGAGATCGGCGCTGGGCTGCCGCGCCTGTTTGTTTCGTATCACCCGAGCCAGCAAAACACGTTCACCGGGAAACTGACCGAGGCGATGATGGCGCGCGTCTTCGGTGACATCCGCAAATTTCTCGAAAGCGATTCAGGCGAATGAGCGCGGACGCAAATCCGCGGTCTGACTCGGCGGCCCCGAATGCCGTCATCGTGTTTCACGGAGTGCACTATACGCTGCCAGACGGCCAAGCGCTCTTGCGCGACATCAACTTTGTGGTGCAGCGGGGCGAAACGCTCGTCCTTCTGGGCCGCAGCGGCGCAGGCAAGACGACCGCGCTGAAACTCATCAATCGTCTGCTCGAGCCGACCAGCGGCGAGGTGCAAGTCGACGGCCGGGCGACGCTCGCCTGGGATCCGATTACGCTGCGCCGCCACATCGGCTACGTGATCCAGGAAACCGGCCTTTTCCCGCATTACACGGTGGCGGAAAACGTCGCATTGGTCCCACGGCTTGAACGCAAGGCCGCCCCGTACGTTCGCGCGCGCGTCGAGGAGTTGCTAGCGCTAGTGGGCCTCGATCCCGCGCGCTATCTCGAGCGCTACCCGCATGAACTTTCAGGCGGCCAGCGCCAACGCGTAGGCGTGGCGCGCGCGCTCGCGGCCGATCCGCCGATCCTGCTGATGGACGAGCCGTTCGGCGCGCTCGATCCGCTCACGCGGGCGGAAGTGCGGGAGGAATTTCAGGCGCTCCAGAAACGGCTCGGCAAGACAATCGTTATCGTCACGCACGACACAGGCGAAGCGCTGCTGCTCGGGACACGCATCGCTCTCTTCGAAGCGGGCGAAATCCGTGGCGTCTACTCGCCGAAGGAATTCCTGGCATCGGGCGAGCCGGTGGCTGCGGCATATGCCGAGCAATTGCGGCGCCTGGAACAATTCGAGAGGGGCACATGAACGTCATTCAATATTTCGAGCGGCATCCCGACGAGATCTTGCAGGCGACGGTCGAGCATATCTGGCTCGTGGGGATTGCGATGCTCATCGCGGTTGCGATCGGCGTGCCGCTCGGGATTCTGGTCGCGCGGCGGCCGTGGCTATCCAGACCCATCCTCGGCAGCGCCAACATAGCGGAAACGATTCCGAGTCTCGCGCTTTTCGGGTTCCTGCTTCCGGTTCCGTGGCTCGGCGATCGCGCCGCGCGTCTCGCTATAGCCGCTCTCGCGCTCTACGCTTTGCTCCCAATCATTCGCAATACCGTCGCCGGGATCGCGAGCGTCGATCCGGCCGTGCGCGAGGCCGCGCGAGGCATGGGCATGACGCCGCGCGAGATTCTTTTCAAAGTCGAGCTGCCGCTGTCGCTTTCCACGGTTCTCGCGGGCGTGCGCGTCTCGACCGTGCTCACCATCGGCATCGCGACGATTGCCGCAGCCGTCGGCGCAGGCGGGCTCGGCGAATACATTTTTCGCGGGCTCGCGATGGTGAACAATTCCTTGATCCTAGCCGGAGCCATCCCAGCAGCCCTTCTCGCGCTGGGCGCGGATTTTCTGCTGAGCGTTCTCGAACGTTCGCTACGGCCCGGACGATGAACCTGCGATGAAAAGGCCCGCGGCGCTCTTGATCCTTCTCGTGACCCTATGCGTGTGCGGCTGCGAGCCTCGGCCGCGCGACACCATCGTGGTCGGCTCGAAGAATTTCCCGGAGCAGGCGCTGTTGGGCGAAATCCTGGCGCAGCACATCGAAGCGCGGACCCATCTGCACGTCGAACGGCGCTTCTACCTTGCGGGCAGCTTTATCTGCCAGCAGGCGATGCTTGCCGGCCGCATCGACACCTACGTCGAATACACGGGGACGGCGCTGACGGCGATTCTGCACGATCCGATCGAAAGCGACCCGAGCGCCGTCTTCGAGCGCGTACAAAGGGAATACAAGCAGAGATTCGATTTCGACGTGCTGCCTTCGCTCGGCTTCAACAACACCTTTGCTCTCGTGATTCGTGGAGAAGACGCACGGCGCCTGAATCTGAAGACGATTTCGGACGCCATTCCTTACGCGCGCAACTGGCGCGCGGGCTTTGGATACGAATTCATGGAGCGCCCAGACGGCTATCCGGGCCTGGAGAAAGTCTACGGCCTGCGATTCGCCGGACCGCCGAAGATTCTGGATCTCGGGCTGCTGTACCGCGCGCTGCTCGACAAGGAGGTCGACCTTGTGGCCGGCAACTCGACCGATGGCCTGATTGCGGCGCGCGACCTCGTGATCCTCGAAGATGACAAGCACTATTTCCCGCCTTACGAAGCCGTGCCTGTGGTGCGCGACGATACACTCAGGCGCTATCCCGAGGTGCGGGCAGCCATTGCCGAACTCGCAGGCAATATCTCCGACGAAGAAATGCAAAAAATGAATTATCAAGTGGCGGGAGAAGGCCGCGACATTGGGGACGTGGCGCGCGAATTCCTGCGGTCGAAAGGTTGGGACTGAAGCAAGCCGTTCACCAGTACGGTCAAGCGAGGGGAGCTGCCGCCTTTCACAGGAGTAACGACGGAGGGAGAGCGGTCGAGATAGAATCCGGCCAGCCCTTAAGATTATGATCCCTGAAGGTTCTTAAAGTGAGCTTCGAGGGCCGCGCAATACTGGTGCTCGGCCTCGAGTTCGGCCTGCAGCTTCTTCACCAAAAGCTCGAGCCGCAGAATCTCATTGCGAAGCCTCTGAATGTCCGCTCCTGCGGGAGCTGCTGGCCGCGGTGGTGGCATAGGGGTGGGTGATGCGGCGGGTCGTGGCGCAGCCATTGCCACCGGAGCGGAACTCGCCACACGCGGCGCCATCCCCGGCATCGACGAAGCGGGTGCAGCGCCTGATGAGAAGAGGCCCGCCAACGCATTTGAGGGCCTGCCCGATTCGCGCTCGCTCGCGGACATTTCCTCCGCCGAGGGACCGGCTGGACTCAGATGAAGCAGACTCTTTACGCGGGCGACCAGGTCGCGCGGCTGAAAGGGCTTGCGAATCAGCTCATCGGCTTTCACCGCCGTCGCTTTTTCGGCTACGGTGCGATTCACAACGCCCGACATCAAAATCACCGGCGTGCTGGCGAACTGTTCGTGCTCCTTGATGAACTGGCAGACTTCGTAGCCGTCTTTGTCGGGCATGATGACGTCGGTGATGACCGCATCCGGCGCGGCCTCGCCAAACTGGGCGATCGCCGACGCTGCATCCGGGCACGTGATCACCTGGATGTTCTCTTTGCGGAAGGCGATCTTGATCACTTCGCGCATGGTGGCGCTATCGTCAATGAAATAGACGGTTGGGGTGTGGGCAGCCGTGAGAGTTTCGGCTTCGCTCATGACGACTCCTTTTCGACGTGTTCGGAATTGTCTTCCGCGTCATCGCGCTCGTTTTCGTCGAATTCGCGCATCGCATCGAGGAGCAAATCGGTGGCCGAGCGCAGCACCGTCCGCTGCGCAGCCGTGGCGCCGTAGATGAATTTGTAGACTCCGCTGGCCGCGGACTGGCATGTCTTTACAATCTGCGTCACCGCCTCGTCCCCGAAAAGCGGGCCGCTTTCCGCGTGGACGATTTCGCCGCCCTCAAAGAAGATGATTCCGTCCGTTTCGGCGCCGTTGATATGCAGCGCGCCCGTCTGGTGGGCCTGCCCGAGCATCTGGATCACGCCGGGAAGATCGAGATGCGAAAGGCTGCCGCTCAGCGCCGTGTCGGCGGTCGAGAGCATCTGGGTCGGCTGGAAGCCATCCTGGCGGCTGACCAGAAGATTGCGCACGTGCGCGGCAATTTCCGCGGGCGGGCGGCGGCGGTCCACAAAATCGTCGCAGCCAGCGCGATAGGCTTCGAGTTGCGCTTGATCCCCGCCGCTGCCGATGGCGATCAGCGGAATCGATGCTGTCTTGGGATCGGCGCGCAGAATCGGCGCCATGTCGAGCGCGCCCATCTCGCGCAGATTCGTGGCGCAGAGAATCGCGGCCGGAACGTTCCATTCGAGCATCGTCAGCGCATAGGCTGCCTGCGTGCTCGGGATCACATCGAATCCCTGTTGCTTGAGCGCTTCGCCAAGACGCTTTGCGAAATACACATTGCTGTCGATCAGAAGCACTCGCGGGAGGTTTGCCGGCGCGCTCATGGCCGAACCCCCGCGCGACTCGATCCGGCGCTGGTCCCCGGAGCCGACGCGATCAGAGCTTCCAGATTGAGCACGTCGACGGACTCTTCGCCGATGACGAGCGTGCCGGCAACATGGGCCGGGCTGTTGCTATCTGGCGGCTGAACCTGCCCCGTAGCCATCTCGCACTCGCCGCTCACGGGAATCGCGCTCAACTCCTTCTTTTCGCCCGCGCAGCGCGCTACGAGATAAAACTGCTGGCCGGATGCTTCCTTGCCGAGAAGCAGGGACCCGGCATCGTAGACCGGCAAGATGCGGCGGCGGCGAACGATCACGCCGGAAACAGAATTCGAAGTGTGTGGAAATGCGTGGAGCTTCACGGGCGGCGCAAGTTCGGCGACGAGTGCTGCGGGCAATGCAAACCGGTGCGCGCCGATGCGAAGCAGCACGAATGAGCTGTGGCTCGAATTGTCGCCGGCAATCATGCCCGCGCGGCTCCTTCCATTTCAGGCTGCGGTACGCTCGGCTTGATCGCACGATCAAGCGCGGCGAACTCATCGGCCGACAGAAATCCCGAAGGCTCGACGACCGGAATCACCGAGTCGTCGATGTAGGCGAGCCCGCGATACCAGCGGCGTTCTTTGCCCGCAAACGCCTGCGGCAGCGGGTACACGGCCGGAATTTCCGTCATGCGGTCGATCCGATCGACGAGCACCGCAATTCGCATGCGCCTCAGAATCAGAACGAGCGTCGGGCGCGAGACCGGCAGGCCGAAATGCACGCCCGCATTTACGACGTAGCAGGTTCGGCGGCTCCATTCCAAAATGTGACGCACCTTCGGCACCACCTGCTGATCGATTTCGTTGGCTGCGCCGGCCAGACCGTCCGTGCTGCGAATTTCCTGCACCGATTCCGCTGCGATAGCGAACATTTGATTTGCCACGTAAAACAGAATCACAGCCTCCGGCTTCCCGCGGCGCGCCGGTTTTTCCTTGCGCTCGTTTCCGGCGTTCATCGGGTACCCGCGGGAACGAGGCGAACCAATTTCGCGACGCGCTTTTCAATCGCCCCGGCAATGTCGTCGAGCGCGAGTACTTCATCGACTGAGCCGGTTTTGATCGCTTCAGCCGGCATGCCGAAAATCGTCGACGTTGCTTCGTCCTGTGCGAGGACCGAGCCTCCGGCCGCCTTCACCGCTTTCACGCCTTTCGCGGCGTCGGCGCCCATGCCGGTCAAAACGACTGCTACCACGAGCGAGCGGGCGTACGCCGAGATCGTTTCCAGCGCGACATCCGCGCACGGCCGATATCCATCGATGCGTGGCCCTGGGTCGAGCTGGATTTTCCCGCCGGACGAAAGCCGAAGATGGTGCGAACCGGGGCACAGATAGATCACGCCCGGCTGGGGCGTCTCGTTCGCTTCGGCCTCTTTGACGGGCAGCGAAGCGATTTCGCCGAGTTGCACCGTGAATTGCTTCGTGAAGGTCGCCGGCATGTGCAGCACCAGAAATACGGCTGCGGCGAAATCTTTCGACAAACTTGCAACGACACGCGTGACCGCGGCTGGCCCGCCGGTGGAAGCCGCAATCGCGACCATCGGAAATTTGCCGTTGGCTTGAGCGAGCGCGGCACTGTTTGCAATCTTCGCCGCAGCCGAGAGCGGTTCGTGCGGCATCGGCAGCTTCGAGCGCGTCGCGGTACGGACGACGCGCACCTTCGCGGCCAGCTTCAGCTTGCGGTTTAGCTCGTCGCGCACCGCCTTCATGTCGAGATCGATTCCACTCGATGGCTTTGACACGAAATCGATGGCGCCAAGTTCGAGGGCTTTCAGCGTGCTCGCGGCGCCTTCGCGCGATTCGGAGCTGACGATTACGATCGGCCGCGGATGCTGCGACATAATCAGCTCGGTCGCCTGCAAGCCATCGACGTGCGGCATGTTGATGTCCATCGTGATCACGTCGGGACGTAGCGAGTCCGCGAGGGCGACGCCGTCGCGGCCGTCGCGCCCCTGTCCGACCACTTCGAGTTGAGGGTCGGAGTTGATGATCTCCTGGAGGACTTTGCACATAAAGGCGGAGTCGTCCACCACGAGCACCCGTATTTTTTTGTCGGACGCGTTCATCATCTCAACTCTGGCGCAGCGGCAGCGGCACTCCCGCAGCCGGGCGCCCCTTGGGCGTTTCCGAACCGATCAAGCTTTCGACGGTCGCGATCAACTGGTCTTCCTGCACAGGCTTCGTGAGGAAGCCTGATGCTCCTTCCTTCATCGCGCGGTCGCGATGCTTCGCACCGGCGCGGGACGTAACCACGAGCACTGGAATTCGCCGCGTCATCGGGTCCTGGCGCAGATGCGCCATCAGTTCGTAACCGTTCATGCGCGGCATCTCGAGGTCGGTGATCACCAGGTGGCAGCCCACCTGCGCGACCACTTCGGAGGCCTCGAGGCCGTCTGAAGCGAGCTTCACGCGATAGCCGGCCTTTTCCAGCATGCGACCCACAAATTTGCGGACGCTGATCGAGTCGTCCGCCACAACCACAACACGGTCGTTCTCGATCGCATCGACCGCCTCGGACGGAATGCTGCCCGCCGCGACAGCCTCCGCGCCGGGAGCGAAAACGCGCGCCGCCGGAGACGACGCAGGCAACGCATGGCGCTCCGCCGTATCCGCGGCGACAAGACGATTCAAATCGATAAGCAGAATCAGGCTGCCATCGGACGCGATCGTCGTGCCGGGGAAAAGCTTCACCCTGCGCAGATAATCGCCGAGATTCTTGATGACGATTTCGTCCTTGCCGAGCACTTCTTCGACGACCACCCCGACATGCTTGCCCGCCACTTTCACGATCACCATGTGGAAGTAGCCATTCAGCGGCTCGAGCGGCGGCAAGGCCAGCTGCAAATCGAGACGCACGACTTCTGTCACCACGTCGCGCACGCGAGTGAGCAGCTTGCCTCCCACATCTTCGATTTCAGCGGGCTTCAGGCGGCGGATTTCCTCGACGACCGCGAGCGGGAACGCAAACACGGACGTGCCGCAGCGCACGAACAGCGCTTGCGAAATAATCAGCGTGAGCGGCACCTTCACCGTGAAGCACGCGCCGCGGCCTTTTTCAGAGCGCACTTCGATTTCGCCGTTCAGTGAGTGGACGTTCGCGCGCACCACATCGAGGCCCACGCCCCGGCCTGCGAGCTCCGATGTGGAAGAAGCCGTCGAAAATCCGGGGCGGAAAAGGAATTCGCGAAGTTCGCGCTCGGTCAATTCGGCGGCGGCCACCGGCGAGACGACGCCCGAATCGATCACGCCCTGGCGGACACGCTCGTAATCGATTCCGCGCCCGTCGTCCTCGACTTCAATGAAAATGTGGTTGCCGCGATGATACGCGCGCACTGAAATGCGCCCCTTTTCGGGCTTGCCGGCGCGGCGGCGTGCCTCCGGGTCTTCGATTCCATGCGCGACGGCATTTCGAACCAGATGAATCAGGGGATCGGAGATGTGCTGAATGATGTTGTTATCGAGTTCAGTTTCGGCACCCTCAAGCGCGAGATCGACGGGCTTGCCCGTGCTCTGCGCTGCGTCGCGTACCGTGCGCGAAAGGCGCGTGTAGAGGTTGCCGATCGGCACCATGCGCGCAGCAGTGATTTCGTCCTGCAGGTGGTGCGCGAGTTTGGTGAACTCGTCGATGTCCGAATCCACGCGGCCCATGAAGCCCTCAAGCTGCTGGAGAACTTCAGAGACGTCCGCGGAGATTTCTGTCAGCGAGCGCGAAAGGATGTTGACATCGTCGTAGCGGTCCATCTCGAGTTCGCTGAACTCGAGCAGGTCGTTGGACATAATCGGCGCGCGCGCAATAGCATGTGGGCGGAACGTATCCATTTGCGGCGCCTGGCTGCCTGGCACGAGCGTCGAGGCGATGCGCGTGAATTCGTGCTTCTCCTGAAATTCCGCAACCTTTCCGGCGAGGCGGCTCTTTGAAAAAGTCAGAACATCGACGAGCTTCCCGAGTTCCGATAGGCGGCCCAGCATTCTCGTGCGGTTGATGACGAGTTCGCCGACCGCGTTCATCATGCGGTCAAGCCGCTCGAGCGAAATACGCACGGACTTGGCTTGCGGCAAAGGCTGCGCGCCCGCAGGGCGAGAAGTGGCAACGGGCGCGGCGCTTTCTTGCGCTGCCGGCACCGCTCCTGGCGTTTCAGTCGCCTCGTCGTCTTCCTCAGGAGCAAGCTCGGCGATCCGCGCAAGCAATGGATCGACGGCACCTGCCATCTCGGCATCGCTCGACCATTGCCGCGTCAGGAACTTGCGCAGCACATCTACCGATTGGAGGCACAGGTCAACAATTTCGGCGCTGGGTTGCAGCGCGCCATCGCGAAGATGGCCGATCAGATCCTCGACGCGATGCGCGACCGCGGAAAGCCGGTGCAGGCCGACCTGCGCCGAGGAACCCTTCACTGTGTGGATCGAGCGAAAGAGGCGGTGAATGTCGTCCGCGTTCGGATTTCCCTCGAGCGCCAGCAGGCATTCGGTCACCGCCTGCAAATGCTCTTCGGCCTCGGGAATGAAGAACTCCAGGACCTCGTCCGGCACTTCCGCGTCCTCAGGAAGGTGCTGTGCAAACGATGGCGCCGCGAATACCTCGGGGATCGGCTCGCCGAATCCAACGGAATCGTTTTCCGGTTCACTCAGCGCGTCGGCCGACGGCGCGGACGGAAACGCGAACGCGTATCGCTGCTTGAACGCAGCGATGTCGTCCTCGGTCTCGACGGCGCTCGTGCTGATCTGCAACAGGTCGAACTCGAGCACCGAAATCGCGTCGGAGAGGAACTCCGTCAGCGGGCCGTGCATATCCGGCGTCAGCGTCGCATTCATCGCGTAGTGAAAGATGTGCGCCATCTTTGCTGCGACTTCGGAGAATTGCGGAAAGCCGTAGCTCGCCGAAGTACCGGCAAGCGTGTGCGCGGCGATATACAGCTTTTCCAGATCCTCGGGCTTCGTCGATGGTTCCTGCAACAGTCCGGCATACTCCCGGAGATACTGGAGGTTCTCGGAAGCCTCCTGCAGGAACAGCTCGACCGATTCTTGGTTCGGGCCGTTCACAGCGCTCCTTCCTTCACCGCGGAGGTGCGGCGAACTTCGGCCGCGGCCGGAATCGGCTTGCGATACAACCGGCAATCGCCAAGGACGACCGGCTCAAACGTCACGGGAGACTTCGAAAGAGTCTCGGCGTGGCCGAGCAGGAAATATCCGCCGGGCTCGAGCGCGTCGTAAAAGCGGCGAAGAATGGCAAGGCGTCGCGCCTCGGAAAAATACATGAGGACGTTCATGCAGAAAATGCAGTCGAATTTGCCCACGTAGACCGATTCAGCGAGATTCATCTGCGCGAACGACACCATGCGCCGGATGCGCGGCCGCACATGGAAGCCGTGCTTCGTCGAGGTGAAATACGCGTCGACGCGCGCCTCGGGCTCATCCTGGAGGCTGCGCTTCGAGTAGACGCCCCGCTCCGCATGGCGCAGCGCGCGGCGGCTGATGTCCGTGGCAAGGATTTCCATGTCCCAGGCCTCGGCAAATTTCAAAGACTCGCAAAGCGTGACGGCGATCGAATACGGTTCCTCGCCGGTCGAGCAGCCCGCGCTCCAGATCCGCAGCGTACGCGGATTCTGCCAGAACTTCCGCTCCTGCAGCTCCGGCAGGATTCTTTTCTCGAGAGCTGCGTAGATTGCCGGATAACGGAAAAACGACGTCTCCTGCGTCAGCAGGCGTTCGAGCAGGGATTCATACTCGATGCTCGAGCCGCGCACGAGCCGCAGCAGCTCGGTCCCGTTCGCCAGGCCTTTTTCGTCCACGTACTCCCGGATGCGAGTCGAGAAGAATCGCTCGCGCGAAGCATCGAACAGGATCGCGGAGCGCTGTTCGATCAGCGTGCGAATCTCATCAAGCTCGGATTCGGCAAGATGCGCGGCCGTAACTGGATGCGGTTTCATGGTCGGCGTTCAGCTCCGGCGAGTTGCTGCCGGCTCGCGGAGTTTGCCGTTAACGAATCGCTCCCGCCGGCGCAACAGGCCGGCTCCCATCGGACGTTGCGTGCGTGGCTTGCGACGATTCCGACGTGCGTCCCGAACGGAACTGGGCCAGCGCCTCATTGAGC
>JBAPOM010000149.1:0-4180 GCA_049279635.1 Candidatus Acidiferrales bacterium | reverse complement strand
GGTTCCCATGGCTAACCATAACGAAACGAGGAACACCAGTGGATCCGGAAGTGGCCATCAGCGCCGCTAGGTCCGAAGCTGCGCGAGCGGCAGGTGGGTTGAATTCACGGACTTCCTTGGCCAAGTCACCCTGCAGGCATGGAACGGATATCTTGTCAGTCCATCCCGCTCGAAGACCTTCTTCAGTCCAAACAGCTTTAGCGCCGGTTGCTTCCAACAGCGCCGCCGCTGACTCTCTCATCGTGCGATCGTCTACCGGCACCGCCACGAGGCCCGCGTAGATGGCTCCCAAATAGACCAAAGCGCTGGAGAGCGATAGAGAACAACCGATCAGTAGACGATCACCTTCCCTTAAACCGGCGGACATTAGGGAGGCGCCATACGCCGCAATCAGCCGCGGCAAATGCTCAGGGTCAACCGTGCGCTGGGTAGCTGCATCAATCAGGCACGAACGCGGCCCCAGGCGCTCTACCAATCGCCCAGCGAAATTCCATTCGGCACTAGCTGTCACTTTACACTTTTCTTGGAGAGTTTCGCGTTGATGATCCGCACGATGTCGCGAACACTCTCCATCTCCATCAGATCATCCACATCCAGGCTGATTTTGAAGGCCTCCTCCAAGTTGGCTCCAAGAGACAAATGCCCCACAGAGTCCCAGTCAGGGACGTCATTGGGGGTGGTGTCTATAGTCACCGATTGCGGGTCCGTGTTGAAGGTGGCCTTGAAGGCCTCCTGGACTTTGGGTAGAACGTCCATATCGCTCATTTCGCTCCTTAGTGCGTTTAATTAAAATGGTATTGTCAAAGACTTGCTTCTAGAGGATGGTGCGGTGGCAGGCTGTTCTCGAAATGTGCAGCCGCTCGACTATTCATAGACCAACTGGCACACAACAACTCCACTCTTGGACCACGAATGACCCATATTAGCAGAGCTCTTCGGTCCGTAAACTCAAGCCATGATACCGGAACCACCATCGATCACTAGGGTGTGGCCAATGATCCCTGCGGCTGCATCGGAACAGAGAAATTGTGCTCCGTAGGCGACTTCTTCGGCTGTAACGAGGCGCCCCGCCGGGGTACGGCGGATGGTCTCGGCGATGCGCGCCTCGCTATTTGGCATCGCTTTCCAGGCATCGGTGAGCACCGCCCCGGCAGTCAGAATGTTGACGCGAATGCCGCGCGGCGCCAGTTCCACGGCGAGGTGGCGCGCGAGCGCTTCAAGCGCCCCCTTCGACGAGCCGACCAACGAGTAACTCGGCAGGGCGCGCAAGGCCCCCCAAGAGCTGACCGCAACGATGCTTGAGCCCTTGGAAAAACGCTCCATAGAAAGTTTGACGAGTTTGAAGAAGGCACGGACATTCAGATTAAACGTCCAATCGAAATGGCGCTCGGTGAGCTCCCCTATTGGGCGGTGGACCCCGGTGGCAGCACAATGGACCAACCCAGAAAGTTGCGGTCCCGCCTGTTCTAGCGCATGACCAAGCTGTTCGAGACCTCGGTCGGTCGTCATGTCTGCACGACACAATGTAATCGCCAAACGTTCCTCAGCAGCGATCGCCTTCAAATGTTCAGCAGACTTTTCGTCGCGGAGATAATTCGCAATTACTGTCGCACCGGACCGCGCAAAGCGGAGTGAAATGGCCAAGCCGATGCCCCGTGTGCCCCCGGTAATTAAAATCGTTTTGTTGCGCAAAGAAAACAGATCATCTCCGCTTGCGCTCATGGAGGGTCAGTCCCTTCTTTTGCGTATAACCTCTTCGCGAAGACGTGCAGGATTTACCCGATATGCGGGTAGAGCAATCTGCCTGTAGCTGTCAGCAAACGATTCGGCATCAACGCGAAAACTTCCTTGAGCAGTCTCAACTTCCGTTCAAATCGCACATAATCAGAAGGTGAACCGGGGAATTTCCAGTAGCTCAATGCTTTAGGCTCTCGTGCCCACTTGTTCTTGAAAGAGATCAGTCCCGCATTGCCGATTTCCGTCCGTCCGAGATCAAATTCGGTCGCTCCGTTGGAGTTCGCTTCACGAATAGCTCTCCACAAGAGAAGTGGTGTGGCACCCAAATTGTTCAAGTGTGCGTCAGAGGATCCGTACTTGTAGTAGACCACATCTCGGTGCCGCAAAGTCAGTATCGCCGCTACGGGAGTCTCGTCCTTGTACGCCACGCGAATCTCTAGTTTTTCGCCCATGCACTCAACTACATTCTGGAACCACTTGTATGGTTGAGGTGGCAGGTGATGGCGTTGTCGCGTCAACAAGCTGAGGCCGTAGAAATCCTTCAACAATTGCTCCGATCTACCTACTCGCTCGACAAGGCCCGCCCGCTCGGCATGCCGCACCCGGCGTTGGACCGAGTCCTTGTGAAAACTTCGCAATAGATCCGCCGGAGAAGATCGCAGCTTCACGCGATGGAGCAGATGTTTGTCTTTGATACGGAAGCCGGCAGCTTCTGCCTCTCGCGAGAGACTCCCATCCACTAGGCGAATCTCCAGATACTTCCAGTCCTGATGATCCAATGCGGATTGAAGATAGCGAACCAAGACTTCAAACTCACCGGAATCGCACAAGGGTTCGCAGTGGTCGGAAAAGGGAAGCGAAACCATACGTGGGCCTGTTAGCCAGCTCCTGACGCGGCAGAACAATAGGCCGTTCCTCAATTCATCAGTCGGCGAAGAAGTTGTGAAGGCGACGGGATTATATCCATATGTCCGCCGGACGGCCTCGAGCCAGCCCGTTGTGTGAAACACGGATGCGTTAGGATGCTTGTCCACAAGCACCTGCCAACGTGGATCTCCCAGTGGATCTATTTTGTATATCATGATGCTAATGTTCTTTGTTCAAAATTGCATGCAGCCGGGACATAATCGCCGTTCAGCTTCTTCAGATCGAATATTTACTACCTGACTTCTAGGCATGGGACAGCACAGTATTTCTGATTAGCATCATTGGTTCGCGCACTCCATTGCAGCAGGTCGAAGGCGGAAGAGGCAGCATCATGATGGCAAATTCAAAGGGACGGTATTAGACCACGTGACGCTAGAATCAGCCCTAACACGTATCGGATTCGAGGGCCGCAATCCACTTGAGACGTAAAAACCCGATCAACGCCAGTGGCACCCATGCAGATTGAATCCCTATTCCCATGAAAAATTGGCTCCAGGAACACCGTGGAATTATTCGCTGATCGGTACGGACAGTGTTTCAGGAATCTGCGTGTCCCTGTTCCCCTTTGGACCCATACGCCAGGCTCGCGTCTCCGGATCATATTGTCTAATTATCGTCGCGGGTGATCCAAAAACCACGGAGTAGTCGGGGATACTTCGCGTCACTACCGAGTGGACCGCGACCACACAGTTACGGCCTATCGTCAACTCTCCTCTTGCGCACATAATGGCAGACCCACGACCAATCCAAGACCCCTGGCCAATTCGGATTCTGCCCCCCTCCGTAATACCCTGTTTGACGATTGGTACGGTGATATCTTCGTACTCGTGATTATGATCTGTCATGACGACCTGCTGACCGACGAGCACATCGCGTTCCAAATGGATTCGGTTCTTGGCCGATATCATCGTTCCATAGCCTATGGAGCAATTGTCGTCGATCACGATTATGGGCTCACCGGTGGGGTCGTCGGTGGCAACGTTGAGCCACGCGTCCTTTTGTACGCTCACTGAATTGCCGAGGCTAATTCTAACTGCTCTTTGTCTGCTCAGCTGACTCGAGAAATGAAATGATAGATTGCGTCCTTTGGATGCAAATGGATAGACCAAACTGACCCAAGTGCTGTAGAGCTTGGTAAGCCCCCTTGGCAAGAATTCCAAAGGGTCCTGGAATGGCCGCCGGTGGTTCGGATGACGCACGTCTTTACTCCTTAGAAGTGATTTCTACTTGTCGGACGATGTATCAATACACTCTCATTTTCGGTGAGATCCTTCTAGCGAAACTGGGAGCAACGTGCGTCAGGGTACACTTGATCGCCAGCTTTGTCGTCGGCTCATACGTCATGGCCTTGCGCACTGCCCGCCGCGCTTCTTCATATCGCTCGTGTTCGAGGTACCAGTTTGTCCAGGCGCTATGGAGCTGACGCAAGCTGTGGGTAACTGTTTTCAGCACGTCCAGTGGCAGTTTTGAATCCAATTTCAACCACTTCTCGAGCATCGTCTGCGAACCGCGGAGG
>JBAPOM010000148.1:0-1541 GCA_049279635.1 Candidatus Acidiferrales bacterium | reverse complement strand
GGCACATTCCTCCCCTCGTCCTTTGACGCTAAATCAGGGAATTCTGGCGCTCGGGATCTAGGGTTCCGGACACCTTCGGCGCTTTTCGAAGAGCGGAACCGCAAGTGTAGCATCCGCCCTATAGGGTGACAATACGACTCCTGCCACCAAATCCTCCGCATACTCAGCTTGCCGCGCCGAAGCCGGGTCATCAGGCGAAGGCGGGTGCGGCGTTGGTGAAAGCGCTACCGCCCTCAAACACGCCAGCGACGCAGACCCTGTGGGCGGCAAGCCCCGCCTGTGGTAGGGTTTTACGCATGACCCTCTGGCACGTGGTCGTCCTTGCCATCGTGCAAGGCTTGGCGGAACTCCTGCCCGTATCGAGCTCAGCCCACGTCGTCGTCGCCGAAAAACTGATGCACATGGACCCCTCGTCCCCCGAGATGACGCTCCTGCTTGTGATGCTCCACACTGGAACCATGTTTGCCGTCATCGTCTATTTCTGGAAGCAGTGGCTGCGCACCTATTTTCAGAGCGCCGAAGCTTTCAAGACCTTCGTCGTGCTCCTGATCGTGGCCACGGGCTTGACGGGAATCGTTGGCGGCGGGCTCATCGAACTCATCGAACATTTCGGCTTTCGCGGCCTGCCTCATGCCGAAGTCGAGCAGCTTTTCGGCCGCCTCGACTTGATCGCTCCGGCGCTGCTGGCCGCAGGCATACTGATCCTCTTCGCCGGAATATACGAAAAGCGCCATCCGCCCGCTCCATCGCCGAATGACGGCCTCGGGTTGAAGCAAGCCTCACTCATCGGCATCGTCCAAGGACTTTGCCTACCTTTCCGCGGCTTTTCGCGCTCCGGCGCCACGATCTCGACGGGCCTTCTCGCCAATGTTGCCAAACAGCGTGCTGAGACGTTCAGTTTCGCGCTGGCGGTCGTCCTCACACCCTTGGCCGATGGGCGCGAACTCTGGCGCCTGATGAAGGCCGGACACGTCGCGGGTGGCGCATCCTGGACTTCAGCCCTCGCTCCGAGCATGCTCGGCGCATTCTGCGCGTTCCTTGCAGGCTTACTGGCGCTCAAATGGCTCAGCAATTGGCTCGAAAGCGATCGCTGGTATCTCTTCGGAATCTATTGTCTGGCAGCCGCCGTCGCGGTTGCCATCTTGCACCACATCGGATACTGAGCGAGCCATGCGACATCGAAGCCTGAAACAATCCGGGCGCGGCATCCGTAAAAGTAAAGTGGGCACCATTCGCATCGCCCGGCCGCCATTTCTCGTTGCGCTTTGCGCGCTTCTCGTCGTGGCATTCGGCGCGATGCCGGGAATCGCGCGCGCCCAATCCGTCGATCAAGTCGCCGCGCAGGCCAAGCTCGGCTACGTCACCGATCTGGCGGGCGTCCTGAGCCAGTCCACAAAAGCCCAGCTCACCGCCCTCTGCACCGAAGTCGATCAAAAGACAAAGGCCCAGATCGCCGTCGTAGTAATCAAATCGCTGGGCGACCAGCCCATCGAAGATTATTCCATCGACCTCGCGACTCGCCTGGGCGTCGGACCCAAATC
>JBAPOM010000147.1:0-3314 GCA_049279635.1 Candidatus Acidiferrales bacterium | reverse complement strand
GTACCACTGCCGACGGCCAGAATCGAATACTTCGCATAGGGCGGAAGAGTTACGACGGCCAGCAAGAAAATTAGCGTCAATCCGGCGATCAGAATGTTGAGAGCTATCTCGTTCGGTGTTTTCTGGCGCACCGCACCCTCTACCAAAGCGATCATGCGATCCAGAAATGTCTCGCCGGGATTGGATGTGATCCGGATCTTGATGTGATCCGAAAGGACCTTTGTCCCACCCGTCACCGCGCTCCGGTCTCCTCCCGACTCCCGGATAACGGGCGCGCTCTCGCCCGTGATGACAGACTCATCGACGCTCGCGACTCCGTCGATGACTTCGCCGTCGCCTGGAATTAGATAGCCCGCTTCGCAGTAGACAACGTCTCCCTTGCGGAGCTTCGAGGCAGGGACCATCTCGAACTTGTCCTCGGGCAGAAGTCTCCGAGCGATTGTGTCGGTCTTCGTCTTGCGAAGGCTATCCGCTTGAGCTTTCCCGCGCGCTTCGGCCATCGCTTCGGCGAAATTGGCAAACACCACCGTAAACCAAAGCCAAAAGGCGATCTGAACGCCAAAGAACACACCGCCCGACCGTGCGATTGCGTCTTTTGCGACGAATATCGTGGTCAGTGCCGCTCCGACTTCGACAACAAACATTACGGGATTCTTGGCGACCATCATCGGGTTCAGTTTCACGAACGATTCTTTGATGGCGCGCCTTAGAATTTCCGGGTCGAATAAAGGACGAGCTCGAACTCCTCTGGAGAGGAGCGGTACTCCTTCGTCTTTAATCTCTGGCTTATTTTCCACCGGAGGGATACCAACCGTAGACATTTTCTAGCTCCTCATTCCTGGCATCAAAACAATTTCCCGCCCAGCATTTGGAAGTGCTCGACAATCGGACCAAGCGAAAGAGCCGGGAAGTAGGTAAGCGCTCCCACGATAATCACGGTTCCGACCAACAGGACTACAAACAGGGTCCCGTTCGTCGGCAATGTTCCACTGGTTATCGGTATGAGTTTTTTCGCAGCTAAACTGCCGGCAATCGCCAAAGCTGGAATGATAAAAAAGAATCGTCCTACCAATATGTCGAGGCCACTCGTCAGGTTGTACCAGGGCGTATTGGCATTGATTCCGGCAAAGGCGCTGCCGTTGTTGCCAGCGCCACTCGAATACATATAGAGGATTTCCGAGAGACCGTGCGCACCGTTGTTGTTCGTATTGGCGGCGGACGGTCCGGGCGGATTCCAGTAACCATTTTTTGAAAATTGACCGATCGAGCTGAGAGCCGTGAAGCCAAGTATGACTAGAGAAGTCGCGAGGATCGCGATGATCGCCATCTTGACTTCCTTTTGCTCGATTTTCTTACCCACATACTCTGGCGTGCGTCCAACCATCAGGCCGCCGATGAAAACAGCAACCACGGCGTAAATCAACATGCTGTAAAGGCCCGCACCAACACCTCCAAAGATCACTTCATCGGTTTGAATGTTGAACAGCGGAACCAGTCCCCCAATCGGCGTGAAACTATCATGCATACTGTTGACGGCTCCGCAACTGGCGTCCGTGGTGACCGTGGCGAACAAAGTGGATTGTGCGATGCCGAACCGGACCTCCTTGCCTTCCATATTGCCGCCTGGCTGAGTGCCGGTGTAAGCATGTTCGACGCCTAGCTGCGAGATCATCGGGTTTCCGCGCTGCTCGGCCCCATAACAGATGAAAACACCGACAAAAAACATCACGGACATCGCGGCAAAAAGTGCCCACCCCTGACGCGTATCGCCGACCGCCTTGCCGAACGTGTACGTCAGACCGGCTCCAAGGCAAAGGAGCAGCAACATCTGGCCCAGGTTCGACAGAGGGGTTGGGTTCTCATACGGATGCGCCGAGTTCGCGTTGAAGTATCCTCCACCGTTCGTTCCGAGCATCTTCATCGCCTCTTGCGACGCCAGGGGACCCTGTTCAATCACCTGAGTTGTACCTTCCAGAGTCGTTGCGGTGACTGGGCCTTTGAAGTTCTGGATGGATCCCTGCCAGACGAAGAACAGCGTCGCCAGGATACAAATGGGAAGCAGGATATAGACTGTGCATCGGGTCACGTCGACCCAGAAGTTGCCGATGGTCTTCGCGGTGTGCCGAGCGAATCCACGAATCAGCGCGACGGCGACGGCGATTCCAACAGCGGCAGAGACGAAATTTTGGACGGCGAGGGCAGCCATCTGCGTGAAATAGCTCATCGTCGTATCTGGCGAATACGATTGCCAATTCGTATTTGTTATGAAGCTGACCGCTGTGTTGAATGCCAAGTCCGGAGTCATCGGCGTAGCAAAGGAAGGCGCCTTGGGTGTTGAGAACCCCATCGGATTGAGAGGGAGATGCCCCTGGAATCGCTGCAAGAGGTACACGAACAGGAAGCTGAATATGCTCAGCGAGATCATGGAGGCCGAATAACGGACCCAAGACTGTTCTTCGTCTTCGCGAACACCGCCCACAAGATAGATCAGCCGCTCCAGCGGACGGAAGACCGGGTGAAGGAAGGTTCGCTCACCTTCGAATACGCGGTGCATGAACGCGCCGAGAGGTTTAGTGATCGCGAGCAGAACGAGAAAGTAGACCAGGATCTGGGCAATGCCGAGTGAAGTCATCTTAACTCCTCAAAACCGCTCCGGGTGAATTAGCGCGTACATTAAGTACACAAACATTCCAGCCGCGACGATTCCTGCAATCGCGTATTCCATCAAATCCTCCTAAAGGCGCTCTGAGGCTCTTGTAAAACCCCAAAGCAAAACAAAGAAAACAATTACGACGCCAATGTAAAAGATATCGAGCAGCATAGTTAATGGCGCTCCTGTCTAGAATTCCAGATCATGTCCGTTGATCCGACTCTCCCGTATGCACGCGAACCGCAATGCTACCGGCGGCAAGGAAGGAGGCCGCCGTGAAACTTGCTTCTAGCACGAAAGATTGCATACCTGAAGACATGATTTCGCGCAAACGGGCCTGAATGGGATCCAGAATCTTCTGGACTGGCATCTGGTAGACATCGTCAGCGGGACTCATTACGAAATTCTTTGTTCCCTGCACGTCAACCGACAGGTTTGTCTTGAAGCTCCTCGCCAGTAGCACCGCAGTCCGCAGGACAGCCAAGACGTCCGCAATATCCGCTACCACACTGAATGCCATCACGGCGGACGAGTTCGGCGAAACCTCGGCCAGATATGAGCTCGGCGATCGCACTTCACCACCGGAGGCGTGCTGCGGGTTTGGCTTCTCCGCTACCGTTTGGGATCGCATCTAAATACCGCTCCGGAACGGGATGAATAGAAC
>JBAPOM010000146.1:0-4534 GCA_049279635.1 Candidatus Acidiferrales bacterium | reverse complement strand
GATTTGGTCGATACGAACGGCCCCACCCAGATGGTCACGCAAATCGTGCACAAGCCCGAATTTGCTTCGGAGGGTACCGTCGCAGTGTTCGACGAGATCATCGAGGAGTTGCAGCACAAGGGCGTGGCGCTGGACGAGCTCGATCCGGTGAAAGTGAAGTTCCGTTCCGATTTCTACTCGATGCTCGAAACCGGCATGGGCTCGCACATGCCGCGCTTCGGCTTGATGCACTATCTCGCTTGCTTCACGCTTTTCGACGGCGATCCCGGCCGCATCAATACGATCCTCGACGGCTTTCTCGCCGTCACTCCCGAGCGCGTGCAGGCGGCTGCGCGCAAATATCTTGTGCCGCAAAATCGCGCCGTGCTCATACGCCGCCCGGTAAATCTCCCCGCGCCGGTGAATACGCATGTTGGCAATGGAGGTGCGCGATGACGTCCTCGGCCACATCCGTTTCGCACCGCAGCGCCGCTCCGGCTCTCGCTCCCGAGCGGCCCGTTGCCTGGCCCAAGCGCACCACCCGCGTTCTCGCCAATGGCTTGCAGGTTGTCCTCGCCGAGGCCCGCACCTTCCCGCGCATCTCCGCCAATCTCTATTTCCGCAGCGGGAATGCCCTCACCGCGCATCGCACGCCCGGCCTCGCCGATATGACGGCTACCGTCGTCCGCACCGGCACCACCTCGCGCCCGAGCCGCCAGATCGAAGAAGATCTCCGCCGCATGGGCGCGAGCCTGGGGACGCATGCCGGAGCCGATTCGAGCTCGATCGCCGCATCGGGCCTCGCCGAAGCCTCCACGGGCATTCTTGAATTGATTGCCGATCTCGCGCGCAACGCGTCGTTCCCCGAGGAGGAATTCGAGCGGGAGCGCCGCCAGCGTTTCGAGGAGCTGCGCATCGAGCGCACCACGCCCGGCTTCCTCGCCAGCGAACGCCTCCGCCGCGTTTTGTTCGGCCGGCATCCGTACGCGATCGTCGCGCCCACCGAGGACCAGGTCGCCGCGTACACCCGCGCCGAGCTCGTCGAGTTCTACCGCCATCACTACGTTCCCGGAGATTCGCTGCTGATCGTCGTCGGCGATTTCGCTGCGGACGAAATGCTCGACAAGATCGAAAGAATCTTCGGCGATTGGAAGGCTCCGCAGCCTGAGCCGCCGAGGTCGCCCGAGCCGCCGAAGCAGTCCGGCCGCCGCGTTCACCTCGTCCGCATGCCGGGCAACGTGCAGACGCAGGTCGTGGTCGGCAATCTCGCCATCACGCGCCGCGACCCCGATTGGTATCGCCTCGTGCTCGCCAATTCCATCTACGGCGGCGCGTTCCACTCGCGCCTCGTGATGAACATTCGCGAGCAGAAAGGCTACACCTACAGCCCGCGCAGCGGCGCCAACCCGATGCGCCAGCACGGCTACTTCTCGGTCAGCGCCGCGGTGCGCAATGAAGTGGTCGCCGCCACGCTCACCGAAATTTTCTACGAAATGGATCGGATGCGCTCGCTTCCCGTTCCCGCCGAAGAGCTCGATAGCGCCCGCAACTATCTCACCGGCGTTTTCTCGCTCGGCGTCGCCACGCAGGAGGGCCTGCTCGGCCAGCTCTCGACCGTCTATCTCGATCAGCTGCCTGAGGGCTACCTCGAGTCGTATCGCGAGCGCATCCGCGCGCTCAGCGCCGAAGACGTGCTCGAAGCCGCGCGCCGCCACTTCGATTCCGCCAACGCGCAGATCATCGTCGTCGGCGACCGCGAGCAGATCATCGACCAGGCCGCGCTATTCGGCCCCGTCACCGAATACGACGCGAGCGGCGCGCTAGTCGAGCCAAGGCCCAGGGACGTAATGCAAGCCTAATGGCGAGTGATCGGCGGCCAATGAACGGAGATTCGGGCGCTGCGAGCAATTGCGGCGCCCGTTTTGTTTTGCGGCTACGCGCGGGGGGTTCTCTGCGACCTCTGCGTCTCCGCGTTGAATCCTTCGGTGTCGCGAGGCTAACGAATGGTCGAGGAAGGATCTGGAGTGCCCGCCACGGTTTTGATTTCGGCGGCAGGATCGGGATATAAGCCTGGCGATTCGCGGGTCAGCGGAGCACCCGCGAAATAATTTCGTTCGCTCAAGCCGCGATAGATGCGGCCCGCGATTTCCGAAGCGTGCGGCCCGCTGATGATGCGGCTGCGCCCGTGCAGCAGCACGACGAGCACGATTTTCGGATGCGCCTGATCCGCGTACGAAGCAAACCACCCGAGACGCCCGCCGAGATCTTCGTCGTTGCAGGTGCCGGTCTTGCCGAGCGCCTGCTCGCCGTAGGGATCGTAACTCTGCCGCGCCGTGCCATACAGCACGGCCGCAAGCATTCCCTGCCGCAGATCGGGAAGCAGCGGCGCGATATCAAGCTGCTGCCGCAGCTTCGGCTGAAAATTCTGAATATCCGCATCGGTGCGCGGATACTGCAAATAGTACTGCGCGCCGCCGGTCGCGAGCGTGCCCACGAGAGACGCCAATTGAAATGGAGTCATCCGGATGCCTTCGCCGAAGCTCGACATGCGCGCCACACCGCCGCGCAACGGCGGCGATGCCGGCAGCGAGCCCGTCTCTTCCTCGGGAATATCGTAGCCGACGTGCTGGCCGAGGCCGAGCAGCTCGTCGTACTTGACCACGCGATCGAAGCCCAGCTTCGAGCCGACAGCTTCGAAAAATTTGTTGTTCGAGTGGGCCATGGCCTCGGTGAGGTCCATGTAGCGGCGGCGCCCGACTTGAAGCATCGTGTCGCGCGTGATGACGCCTTCCTGCAGTCCGGCGATCGCGACGAACGGCTTGATCGTCGAGCACGGCTCGAGGGCCGCGGAAAACGCCATCTTCTGGTCGACGATGGTCAGGATGCGCCCCGTGGTCGGATCGACCGCGACCACCGCGCCCTTTTCGTGCCCCAGCGCTTCCACCGCGATGCTGCGAATCACCGGATCGTCGTACGATGTGACATCATCCTCGCCGGGATCGACGTATTCGGAGTAGCGCCGCCGGCGCACGCGATGCGACGACGCTCGCGCGCTCACCGCGACGATCGTGGCGTGAACAGCCGCTCGTCGAGCAATCGACGCGCGCCGCACGCGCACTGGATGCGCAGCCGCGGAATGCGCGCTCGTTGAATGAATGGTTGAATGTGTCATTGTGCGTTTGGCCGGGATTGATTCCGTGCGGCGGGCGGCGATTGCCACACCAAGATTACCCATGAGGATCAGGCAAAAAATTGCGACAGCTTTATATAAGGCTGGGGTGCGCTCCATATCTATATTCGATGCCGATCTTCCCTGTAGCGTAAGCCAGTCCGTAGTGTAGAAAAGCCCCGCTGGGATGCGCAACTATAAACCAAAGGCATTTTCCACCCCGGCACCCAATCGCGCAACTGGCCAACGGGACAGGCGTGCGCGAAGGGTGATCCTAAGAGCCATCTAATAAACGCCGCTCGGAAGTCCTTGTTTTCAGCCCCGAATCTTTGCCTCTGAACTTCCGGGTGCCCCATCCTCGGTTTGTGAGGGAGGGGCTTTTGCGCTACGACGCTTCTAGCTCGCCGAGGCCGCGCGCGGGAACCCCGCCGAGGCCATCACTTCTTCCGCCTGGGCGCGGTGGCGCTCGCCATGCGCCGCGATCAGAAGGAGCCACTGGTAGCAATCGAGCGGCCCAAGGCGCGGATGCGGGAAAACGCTCTCTCGCAAACGGGCGTCCGTGGTGGCGGCAAATTCCGATGTCCGCTTGCGGACCGATTCGAATTCGCGGCGCAGCTCGTGGTGCGGCCAGCGGCCCGTCGGCATCAGGCGCTCCGGCCCCTTCATGCGTTCGCTGCGGTCGACAACCTTCGCCACGAGCGCATCGTCCTCGACGACGGTCTGCGGCGAATCGCCTGGCTGCTGTGCGGTTTTCTGGATCGAGCCAAGGATCGAGTTCTCGACAAGGATGATGTGCTCGACGCACTCAGCCACCGACCACCGGTCGGCCGCCGGCTTATACGCAAGCTGCGACGGCGATAGCCTCTGCACCGTCGCAAGCAGCCGCTCGCGGGATTCGTCGAGTGCGTTGATGGCTCGTTCGCGTTCACCTGGCGTCATAGGACCCCTCCTAAGGTTCAGAGTCGTACCATCGGCGCACGTTCCGGTCAAGTTTATGGTGGGGTCGCAGAGAAGCAGGTCCGTGGCCTGGTCCGCGTTTGCGGGACAAGCCACGGTGGCGGGGCGGAGATAAGTGGCGGGTCTGGTGAACTTATGCCATGACCTCCCACCGCAGTGAGTAACTGAAGTCGATGCGCCCGGAAACGTTGTTCGAGCCGGGCCAGATGTAGCAATCGCCAAGGCCCGGAAAATCGAGCAGAACTTCGGTCTGCATCGCCTGGCAAGAGATCGCGCCGAGGACGATCGCGACCGCGGGCGTGGTTGCCCCGGCCTTGCACGCAAGTCTGCGCGACAAGCGGCCCTCCTAATCGCACTTGGCGCACTCTAGCCAAAAGACATTCTAGTTTCAGGTCAATTTTGATCCTTCGCAGAAGCACAGTGTTAGAC
>JBAPOM010000145.1:0-14708 GCA_049279635.1 Candidatus Acidiferrales bacterium | reverse complement strand
GCGCGAGGCTTTCGGCGCAGCTGGCCGCGGCGTGCGATCGCGTGGGCGTGAACGTTCATCGCGGCGGGACGTACGTCTGCATGGAAGGCCCGGCGTTTTCGACACTCTCCGAATCGCACACGTACCGGCAGTTGCGTTTCGATGTGATCGGGATGACGAATCTCACCGAGGCCAAACTCGCGCGCGAAGCGGAACTTTGCTACGCTACGTTCGCGATGGTGACGGATTATGATTGCTGGCATCCGGGGCACGATGCGGTGACTGTCGACACGATCATCGGCTATCTCACGAAGAATGCCGAGAACGCGCAGAACGCGATTCGCGAGGCGGTTCGCGCGCTGGATGACGAAGGAAGCTGCAAGTGCCGCTCGGCATTGGCACATGCGATCCTTACCGATCGCAAGCGCATCCCGGCGGCTACGAAGAAACGGCTCGCGCCTATTATCGGCAAGTATGTCTGAGGCAAGTGGTTCGGAGCGGGCAGTCGGAATCAGTCAGCTTGGAAATCCCCTTGGAATTTAATTTCAATCGAAACGCGGGGCTGCCGCTGCGCGCAGACCGCTAGGAAAACGGAGCGCCCTTGTCACTTCTCGTCGTCGGATCAGTTGCTTTTGACGCTATCGAAACGCCCCACGGAAAAGTCGATCGCACACTCGGCGGTGCGGCGAGCTATTTCGCGCTGGCCGCTAGCCACTTCGCGCCCGTCCGCCTGGTCGCGATCGTGGGCGAGGATTTCACGCCCAAGGACGAAGCCGTCTTTCGCGGACGGAAGATCGACCTGGCTGGCCTCGAACACGTGCCGGGGAAGTCGTTTTTCTGGTCGGGGCGCTACAGCCAGAATATGAACGAGCGGACCACGCTCGTCACCGAGCTGAACGTATTTGGCGCGTTCCGGCCGACGCTGCCGGAATCGTATCTCGACTCGCAGTACATTTTTCTCGGCAATATCGATCCGACGCTGCAGCACTCGGTGCTGAATCAGGTGCGGCGCAGGCCGAAAGTCGTCGGCCTCGACACGATGAACTACTGGATCGACGGCACTCCGGCACAGCTGAAGGAAACGCTGAAGCATGTCGACATCCTCACCATCAACGACGACGAGACGCGCCAACTGACCGGCGAACACAATCTTTTTCGCGCGGCGAAGCACGTGTTCAAGATGGGCCCGAAGACGCTGATCATCAAGCGCGGGGAGCATGGGGCGCTGATGGTTCACGACGGATTTATTTTTTCGGTGCCGGCATTTCCGCTGGAGGAAGTTCACGACCCCACCGGGGCGGGCGACACGTTTGCGGGCGGGTTCATGGGCTATCTGGCGAGCAAAGGCCGCATCAACGAGCAGACGCTGAGATCGGCGATGGTTTACGGGTCGGTGCTGGCAAGTTTTACGGTGGAGAAGTTTGGCGTGCAGCGGCTCGCGAAGGTGACCCGGAAGGAGATTTCGGCGCGGGCGAGGCAATTCGCGCGACTGACGGCGTTCAAGTTGTAAGAGCAAAGGGACAGGGAAGCAAGGATGCAGGGAGCCACGGATAAAGCAAGAGCAGATTCCTCGCTTCGCTCCCTTCGTCAGGGCAGGCGGAATGACGGCAAGGGTTTCTCTTAGCGATGCGCGGGCGTTACATAGGCTGCGCGGCCGCAGGCAGGGACGTGAAGTGCACTCGGTGCGGGAAAACCTTCTGCGTTGTGGCTGAATCGAAGTTGACGGGCTGTGCGCCGGAATGCTATCACTCTTGGCTGTTCTGCAGGGGGATGTGCAAGCCGTCCGGTGTCTCCCTCGTTTCATGTTCCCGGCAGGCCGCGGCAGGCGGTGACGGGATCCCCGCTTAAGAGTTTGTCCGTTGAAAGTTTCTAGGAGGATGGATTGAAGCGTTCGTGGTGGGGCGCGCTGGCGCTGGCGGCAGGCACCGTCGTTCTGCTGGGAGGCTGTGGCGGAAGCAGCGCGCCGCCCTTCAATGCCACGCCGGCGGTGACGAATCTGTTTCCGTCCAATATCACGGCGGGCAGCGACGGCTTTACACTCGCGATCACGGCCACAGGCATCATATCGAGCGCCAAAGGCGTGACGTTCGCGTACTGGAATGGCTCGCCGCGTTCGACAACGTACAACGCCGTTACCAACCAACTTCTGGTCGTGATTCCGGCTTCCGACATGGCCCTCGCGGGTTCGCCTCAGGTCACGCTCTGGAATCCGCTGCCGGGCGGAGGAATGTCGACGACGGCGGCAACATTCGCCGTCGAGGCCGTTGCGAACAACGGCCCGACGATCACGGACGTTTCCCCACCCAATGCGAAATCGGGCGGCGCGGACTTCATGCTGAGCATCACGGGCACGAATTTCGCAGCGGGCGACGTGATCACCTGGAACGGCATTCCGCAGACGACATCCATCAGCGGAGAGACAGCCAGCGCCACGATTCCGGCGAGTTACATCTCCGCGGTCGGTTCGGCCAGCGTGGCCGTGAGCACGCCCGGGCTGGTGATTGCATCGCCGTCGGTGGCGTTTCCCATTACCGGAGCGGACAATCCGTCGCCGACGGCCAAGGCGATCGCTCCGGCGTCGGTGACGGCGGGGGGGCCGGATTTTGAGGCGGTGCTGACGGGAACGGGTTTCAATGCGAGTTCCGTGGCCGAATGGAATGGAATCCCGCTGGCGACCGCGGACCTGACCAGCGGGCAGCTCGTTGTCCTGATTCCCGCGACGGACACCGGATCGTCCACAACCGCCCAGATCACGGTTACGAATCCGGCGCCGGGCGGCGGGACCTCCTCGCAACTGACGTTCACCGTGAACGCCCAGTAGCCGCGCGCTGCGGACCGCGGTTGCATCCGGCGAATCGGCGCTGCGTCCGCTTCTGGACTCGCCTGCGCAAATTCCTTATTCTCGAATTCGCATATGCCACAGCCTATTAAGCCGCCTGCGCTGCGACCTGGCGACGCGATCCGCGTGTTGTCGCTCGCAAGCCCCGTGCAGGAGGATCACTTGCAAGCCGGGTGCGACGAGCTGGCGCGGCTCGGATACTCGCCGCGGATGGATCGCATCAGCGCGTTGGCGCACGAGAGCTTTTTCGCCGGGGCGACCGCGAGCCGTTTGGCCGCGCTTAAAGATGCGCTTTCGGATCCGGCGATACGCGCGATTTTTTGTTCGCGCGGCGGCTATGGCTCGAACTACTTGCTCGACGGCCTGAGCGTCGCGCTGGCTGCACCGAAGATTTTTCTGGGTTCGAGCGATCTCACTGCGCTGGAGATTTTTCTGTGGCAGAAATTTCGCTGGGTGACGTTCTACGGGCCGATGGTGGCGTCGAATTTCGACCGCGGCGCAGGCGCGCCACACGGCTACGACTGCCCGAGCCTGATGTCCGCCATTACCGAGACGCGGCACGGCTGGTCGATTGATTTGCAGGGCGCGCCGATGGGCACAGGGCAGGCGCAGGGCACGTTGCTCGGTGGCTGCCTCACGCTTGTGGAAATATCGCTCGGAACGCCGTGGGAGCTCGATACGCAGGGCGCCATCCTGCTGTTGGAGGACCGGGGCATGAAGCCTTATCAGGTCGATCGCGCGCTGATGCATCTCAAGCAGGCAGGGAAGTTTCGCAGCATTGCCGGCATCATTCTCGGCGATTTTCCGGAATGCGCTCCGCCGCCGGACGGCGAAACGGTGGAATCGGTCGCGCGACGAATTCTCGGGCCGCTCGGCGTCCCGATCGTGTGGGGTTCGCCCGTCGGGCACACCGAGCGAGCGGCGCTTACGGTGCCCCTGGGCGTTCGCGCCGAGCTTTCGAGCGCGGGCGGCGGAGTGCTCAAAATTCTCGAACCGGCGTGCGTGTCATGAGCGGCTCCGTCACAAAACCTTCCGTCGACCACATCCATCTCCTCGGGATCGGAGGATCGGCGATGGCGCCTTTTGCCGGAATGCTCGCGGAGCGAGGATTTCGCGTGACCGGTTCGGACACGGGCGTGTATCCGCCGGCGTCAAACCTGCTGCGTTCGCTTGGCATCACGTGGAACGACGGCTACCGCGAGGAGAATCTCAATCCGTCGCCCGATCTTGCCGTGATCGGCAATGCGATTTCGCGCGGCAATCCCGAACTCGAGCGGATCCTTGACGAAAAGATTCCGTACCGCTCGATGCCGCAGATGCTCGAGGAATATTTTATTCCGGGGCATACTTCGGTCGTCGTCGCGGGGACGCACGGCAAAACCACGACGACCGCGATGCTCGCGTGGATTTTTCAGACGGCGGGCCGGCGCCCCGATTTTCTGATCGGCGGAGTAGCGCCCAATTTTGGCGACCGCAGTTACGGCCTGGGCGGCGGGGAAGAGTTCATCATCGAAGGCGACGAGTACGACACGGCATTTTTCGATAAGGCGCCGAAATTCCTGCACTACCATCCGGACGAGCTGATCCTTACGTCGCTCGAATACGATCATGCGGATATCTATCCCGATCTGGCGTCGATTGCGCTGCAATTCCGGCGGCTGGTGAATCTGGTGCCGCGGCGCGGGCGGATCTTGATGTGGGGCAAGAGTGCCGAGCTTCGCGAAGCGACTGCGAAGGCATTTTGCCCGGTCGAAACATTTGGGCTAACGCCGGAGTGCGATTGGTGCGCGGGCGACATCCTTTGGCAAGATGAGGCAACCGAGTTTCGCGTCGCCTATCGCGGCAGAGAGGTGACGCGCGTTCGCATTCCCGTGGCCGGACGGCACAACGTGCTCGACGCGCTGGCGGCGATCGCGCTGGCTTACGGGCGCGGCGTGGAGTGCGATGCGATCGATCGTGCGCTTGCCACTTTTCAGAGCGTGCGCCGCCGCATGGAGATCAAGGGTGAGGCGAGCGGCACTCTAGTGGTCGAAGACTTCGCCCATCACCCGACGGCGATTCGCCTGACGCTCGAGGCGGCGCGCACGCGCTGGCCCGGGCGAAAGATTTGGGCGGCCGTCGAGCCGCGGTCGAATACGATGCGCCGCAAAATCTTTCAGGACGCGCTGCCGGACGCGCTCTCGCTGGCTGATGCGGTGCTTTTCGGCCCCGTTAATCGTGCGCAATTGCTGGCCGAAGAGGATCGGCTTTCGCCCGAAGCGATTGCCGCCGCCGTCCGCGCGCGCGGCGCTGACGCGAAGGCTTTCTCGTCTGCTGACGAAATCGCCGAGCATCTGGCTGCGCACGCCGGCTCAGGCGACCTGATTCTAATTATGTCAAACGGCAGTTTCGACGGGCTTACCGGGAAGCTTCTAGAGAAATTGCACGCGGCTTCCGGTGCGCGTGCATGAAGGACCGCGGCCCCGGGCTTCGTCGCGCATTGGCTCTGGCATTCGTCGCGGTGTGCGCATCACTAATTACAGCGGGTCCTGCCTCGGCGACGATTCAGTATCGCGTTTCGCTCGCCCAGCCGGACCGCCATCTCTTCGGCGTGTCGATGACGATTCCCGTCGAGGGCAAAGAAGTCATCGTTGCGATGCCCGCATGGAACGCGTTGTATCAGATCGCGGACTTTGCCTATCGCGTGCGCGACGTGACCGCGTTGTGCCGCTCGGTCGATGCCGTCCCTGCAAGTTTGCGAAAGCTCGACAAGCAGACCTGGCGCATTTCGGTCGCATCGCCGTGCCAGCCCGGCGATCACAACAGCTTCGAAATTCACTACGCGATCCTATGGGATGATCCCGGGCCCTTCAATTCGCAGCTTGATGAACACCACGCCTTCATCAATCTCGCCGAGATTTTGATGTACGTGCCCGACCGGCGGGCCGAGGATGTGTCGGTCGCATTCGACAATGTGCCGGCCGGCTGGCGAACCGCGACGGAGCTCAACGCGGATCCCGGCGCGGCCAACGCCTACACCGCTTCGAGCTACGACAAGCTCGTCGACGCGCCCGTCGAAGCGAGCAAGTTCGACGAATTCACATTCGAGAGCGATGAGGCGCACTTTCGGGTGGTGGTCGATCCGGAGGTCGAGAGCGGCTGGAATCGCGTGCAGCTGGAAGATGGGCTCAAGCGCATCACCGAATACGAATTGCAGCTGATGGGCGGCCCGCCCTTTGATCCGCCCCGCCGCGAGTACACGTTTATCTTCCACATCGGCCCCGACGACGAGGTCGAAGGTGGCGGCATGGAGCACGCCAATTCGACCGCCATCTCCATGAGCTCCGTGGATTCCGCAATTCCGGTCGCGGCGCATGAGTTTTTTCACGTGTGGAACGTGAAGCGCATCCGCCCGCAGAGCCTTGAGCCGGTCGATTACACGAGGGAGCAGTACACGCGCTCGCTTTGGTTTGCCGAGGGCGTCACGAGCGCCTATGCATCGTTCGCACTCGTCCGCACCAAGCTGTGGACGAAGTATCAGTTCTACGGCGACCTTGCCTTGCAAATCGGCCAGCTCGAATCGCGCCCGGCGCGCGCGTGGCAGAGCGCGGAGGAATCGAGCTTCGACGCGTGGTTCGAGAAGGACGACGGCTACAACGAACCGGACCGCAGCATCTCGTATTACAACAAAGGGCAGATTCTGGGCGTGATGCTTGACCTCGCGATCCGCGATGCGACCGAGAATCACAAATCGCTCGACGATGTCTTTCGCCTGATGAACGCCGAATTCGCGCAGCAGGGCAAGTTCTACAACGACGACGAAGGCATTCGCGCCGCCGTCGAAGAGGTCGCCGGAAAGAGTTTTCAGGATTTTTTCCGCAGGTATGTCGGCGGCACGGACGAAATTCACTATGACCATTTCCTCGGCCTCGCTGGCCTGCAGGTGAATCGCGCTGCCCTGGACCAGAAAAGCCTCGGCGCACAACTCGGCACGATGTATACCATCACCGAAATCAATCATCCGAGCGAACGCCAGCGCCGCATTCGCGAAGGCATGCTGCGCGGCACCACCGACTAACATGGCGACTAACATGGCGTCCGCCGCCAGCACTCTCGTCGCCGTATTCCTCACGTGCGTCGCGGTTCTGCTCGGCCTGCCGTTCCTCATCTTGTGGACGTGGCTCGCGGGCAATCCCGATTTGATGTACCGAACGTCGATGAAATTTTGCCGCTTTGCCGTCCGGCTGGTTGGAATCCGCGTGCGCGTCGAGGGAATCGAAAATATCCCGCCGGGCCCATGCGTCTTCGCGGCAAACCACGCCTCGAATCTCGATGCGCCGATCCTCTTTCCCGCGATCCCGCGCCGAATTTCGGTGCTTGCCAAGAGGGAACTGTTTGGGCTACCTGTGCTGGGACTGGGAATGCGCTTGGCGGGATTTGTCGCGGTGGATCGAGCAGGGAAGCAGGCGGGCTCGGGCGTCGCGATGGCCGTAAGCGCGTTGAAGGAAGGACTTTCTGTCTTTGTCTTTCCGGAGGGAACGCGCAGCCCGAATGGGCGGCTGCAGCCTTTCAAGAAAGGCGCGTTTGCGATGGCGATGGAGGCTGAAGCGCCGGTTGTGCCGGTCGCGATTGTCGGCACGTACCGCCTGCTTCCGCGCGACAAATGGGTCGTTCATCCGGGCGAGGTTGTGGTGCGCTTTGGCCCTGCCGTCGATACAGCTGCTTACACCGCCACGCAGCGCACCGAACTGCTCGCTCGCGTCGAATCGCTCGTCGCCGCGGCGCTGCCGCCCGATCAAAAGGCGGACCAGCAGCCGGCGCCGCCTGCCAGCATCCCCTGATATACTCACTTTCTGTGCCCACGAAGCTCATTCACGAAATCATTCCGGTAGGGCTGTTGCAGTGCAACTGCTCGATCCTGGGCGATCCGGAGACGCACGAAGCCATCGTGGTCGATCCGGGCGACGACGTCGATCGCATTCTTGAAATTCTTCGCCGCAATCAGCTGAAAGTGCTGGCGATCGTCAGCACGCACACGCACATAGACCACGTGGGCGGGCTCGCACAGCTTCATCGCGCCACGGGCGCGCCCGTGCTGTTTCACGAGGCCGATTTGCCGCTCTATCGCGGCCTCGACATGCAGGCGCAGTGGCTCGGCATTCCGACGCCTGAGACGATGCGCATCCAGGATTTCGTGAAGGAGGGCGATACGCTGCGCTGGGGCGGCTTCGGAGCACACATCCTGCACACGCCGGGGCACACGCCCGGGAGCATCAGCCTTGTCGTCGAGCCTACATCGATGCAGACGCAAGCCGTGGCAGCTGCGGCGCGCGCGAAACCCAATGCTGCGTCGGAGTGCGCGCGCAGCGGTTCGCTTCTCCTCGCGGGCGACACGCTGTTTCGCGGCAGCATCGGCCGCACCGACCTTCCGGGAGGCTCGTTTCCACAGATACTGAGCTCGATTCGCGAGAAGCTGCTCGTCCTGCCCGAGGAGATGATCGTTTTCCCTGGCCATGGCGATACGACAACCATCGGCGAAGAGCGCGATCAGAATCCGTTTCTCCGCTAGCGGCTAGGCGGCTGGATGCATCGAGGCTTACTTACAGGCCTGAACTAACCCGGGGGCTAGTCCTAGAACTATCTGTTGCGGCCCAAGGAACAACGTAGCTGGCCTTCGCTTTACTCGCTCATGCATCCGCTGGATAATCACGCCGTCACAGACCGGCATCGGCAGCGCGATTTGCGTGAGCGCCTGCTTGGGAATTACAGTTTGAAATGGGTACAGTGCGCTTTTCGGTTTATACTTACAGCATTTCCGACGGGCAGCGGGCCCCATGCAAGATTCGAGTTCGAGATCGCAGCCGCTCAGGGCCAGATTCTCCGCAGTTCCAATTGGCCGAATCCCGCGGCGCGTGAAATTTGTGGGGTGATGGAAACATGAGACGTTCCGATTTGGTTCGCAATGCAGGGAAGGGGAAGACCGTGCGTACATCCCAGATTGTATTCGGCGAGCGGCAGCATCTGCTGCGCGTGCTCGATTCCGTGGAGCACAGCGCTTTGCCGGTTTCGCGTCTCGATCAAGAGCGGCGCGTGATCGAGCAATTGATCCACGCACGCACACAAGAACTCAACCACATCAACCCCGGCTGGGACGAAAAAGTGGGCACCGTCCTCAGCTCGGAGGTGCGCGCGGATGCGCTCGACCAGCTCTCGCGCCAGGCGCCCAAGGAAGATTACTACCTACTACGCTTGATCAGCGAGCACCCGAAAGTGACGGCGAAAACGCTCGGGCGGCTTTCGCACCATCCGTATTCGGCGATCCGCGAGAATATCGCGCGCCATCCCAATAGCGACGCTTCCACGCTTTCCAGGCTCAGCCGCGACCGCTCGCAGCCCCTCTGGTATCTCGTCGCGTTCAACCCCAACGCACCGGCACCGCTCCGCAAGAAGCTGCAGGAACGCATGCGCCGCCTGGGCGAAAAGACAGCCACTCAGTAGGCAGTCGGTCGCGGTTCTGCATGCAAGCTCTGCTGCGCTGAGTCGGAAGTCTGCTTGGCAAGGCCCGACAGGATTTCCCGGACGTAATGCTGCGTTTCGGGGAAGGGCGGGACGCCGCCGTAACGGTCGACCATCTCGGGCCCGGCGTTGTATGCGGCGAGCGCGAGCTTGAGATTCCCGTCGTAGCGCACCAGCAGGTCCTTCAGGTAGTGTGTTCCGGCTTCGATGTTTTGCCCGGGATCGAAGATGTTTGCCACATCGTACCGCACGGCAGTTTCTCGCAGGAGTTGCATGAGGCCCAGCGCCTTTTTCCGCGAGACGGCTTTCGCGTTGAAATTCGATTCGGCTTCGATCACCTGGGCGACAAGCTTTTCGTTCACGCCGTGTTTCTGGGCCGCGGCGTGAATCAGTTGGGCGTAGCGGACGCCGAAATCGACATCGGCTGGAGGTGGGGCGGGGAACTGATCCTCGGGTTCGACGTCGATCAATTGCTCAGCGGAAATTTCGACGGTCCCGCCCCGGACGGTGAGCTGCACATGGTCGCCCTGCTGCGCATAACCTGTGATATGCAGCCGCATCCCATTGCGCAGGACGGCATAATCGGCGCGAGCCGCCGGCGCGGCAATCACCGCAGTGACGCCCGCCAGCAGCATCGCGCCAAAAATGGCCCTGGATTTCATCTCGTTAGTTATGGAGCGCCGTCATTTATGTCCCGACTGGCCCGGAGGATTCGCAGGTGGCCGCTGGCGGCTCGCCGGGGGAATGATTCCATTGTCACGCAGATATTCGACCATCTGCCCGTAGTGGTCCATCGAGTGTGCACAATCGAAAACCACGATTTGAGCAGGCGTCCGTAAGAAGGGCGTCGGAGGGTTCTTCATATCGACAAACGCGTTGTCGGCATTGATGGTTGCGATGGCCTTGTGCCCCAGCGCGAAGGAATCTTTCAGATACTGCATGATCTCGGCCTTGGTTTTCACCGAATCCGGGCCGTTCTCGGCTTCGAACTGCGAAGCAGGCGTCGCGGAGGGCTGGCCGAGGATTGCGCCGAAAAATCGATCATTGGTTGTCGCGATGTGCTTTACTTGCTGCGCGAACGTCCGCACGCCCGCAAAGTTTCCGTTCGTCGGCGCAAAGTCGTACTTGTCTTCCGGCATGGCGTCGGCCAAGCCCTCGATTTCGCGTTCCTCGATCGAAAGCTGAAAATCGAGCACGGAGGTTATAGTTGCGGGCTTGGTCGACACCGGCGGCCTTCCCATCGGCGGGCCCTGCTGGGCCCTGGCCGCCGTTCCCGTCAGCAAGGCTGCCGTACACAGTAATCCACCGGCAATCACCGTAAGAACCTTCATCTCATTCCCCCTTTTTTCCGTCGACTCGTTCCGTTGCCATCAGCGCATAGGATCGAATGGCGGCTGCCACGCCACAGTCGTCGTTCGAGAGGGTAACGCGCCAGCCCAGCGATTTCAACTCGGCGACGGCGTTGCCCATTACGATGGGCGTTCCGGCATATTCGAGCATTTCGCGATCGTTCCAATTGTCTCCGATGGCCATCACTTCGTCGGGCGCAATGCGGCGCCGCCTGGCCCACTCGGCGAGCGCCGTCCCTTTCGTCACGCCGCGCTGCAGCACATCGAGCATGGACATGCCGCGTTCTTCGTATTCGGTCAAGGCCAGCGTGTACTCGTCGCTGTGCGCGTGGTTTTCGAGCGTGCGGTGCGCGGCGCGAATCACCCCACATTCGCCGATGAACATGATCTCGACGGGATCTTCCGTGTCGAGGCAGGCCGCAAGTGGCGCGACCTCCGCCACCTGGTGGCGGTGCCGCCGGAGATAGGGTCCCATGAAGGGCCCATCCCAGTTGATTTGCTCAAAGATTACTTGCCGCTCGACCGGACGGTCGAAAATCACCCCCTGGTAGGGCCGGAATTCGCCGGTCGCTTCGATCACGCGCCGCGCCGTCTCGATCGGCAGCAGGGAACGCAAGTGGGTCTCGCCCGAGCCCGATTTCACCAGCGCGCCGTTGCTGACGATCAGGTGGGCGTCGCAGGGCAGCTTTTGAGCGATCCTGCGCGCAGGATCGAACCTCCGGCCGGTGACGATCACGATTTCGATGCCGCGCTCGGCCGCCTCTCCGATCGCCAGCGCATTGGCTTCGGGGAGTTCGCCGTGACTATCGAGCAGCGTTCCATCGATATCGGTAGCAATGAGCCGGATTGGCAAGGAAAGCCTCCACAAAAGACTAGCATCCGATAGGGCCAATTGAAAGGGCAGGGGCAATGGGTGTTAACCGTCCAATTTGGAGTAGTTTAGGTGGGGCTGATGCGATGATAGCGGGGCCGCCAGGGACGTCTAAGGTGTTTTACCCGGTACGAAATCAGTTAATTACCGGATTGAGACGCCGCGACGCAGCCGCTACCCTCGTGTCACTACACGACGAACGGGAGCTTTGCCGGTCGTGAAGTGCAAACGTCGAGCGGGGACCGATCGCACACCCCGAGACCTTCTTTCCCTTCCCGACGATCTTAAGCGGCCGGCGAGGCTCCTGCCCCTTCCTCCCGATTCTTGCCCGGTATCGGATTTCGCCTCAACGCCTTAGCCGAATGGCGATTGGCTGCCGTTGACCCGTTTGTTAGAATGAAAACCTCGGTGGGCGGCTAGCTCAGTTGGGAGAGCATCGCGTTCGCAACGCGGGGGTCGGGGGTTCGAATCCCCTGCCGTCCACCAGCCTTCGCCCGCGCAGCGGGAGGAGGCTGCCGCGACGGAGCCGAATGGCGAGGCGGGCTCCGACTACGCACGCTACGGCTCGGCAGGCCAGCCTTTGCGGGTCCAACCCGGAGATTAGGCCCGCCGATTTCCTTTCGGTTCGCAACCTCGAAAATTAATTTGCACTATGGATGGGCAACGGGATTACTATCCCGGTATGAGGTTGGCCGGGAACCCTCCCGCGCGTTCCATTGGCGCTGCATTGCCTCCGCGCCACGAAGAGTTGTCTGCTGCGTCTCGAGTGCGATTCTCGCCATTCGGGACTCTGATCATCGCTATGACGGTCGGCGCGCTCGCACTGGCCTTCGCGTTGCTGTCGTCGCCGACGTTTGGACAAACCGCGCCGCAGCCTCGTCCCAATCCGCTCATCCCGCCGCCTTCTGCAAACGACCCGACCGTGCCGACGCCTGATGATCCTCTTGCGGGAAACATCTGGGCGGCTGAGTCGATACCTATCGCGATGATGCCGGTCGATACCACATGGCTGATGGCGGCCGAATCATGTAATTCGTGGACCGAGTCTTCGGCGCACAGCCCGACCGTGAGCGTGGTGAGACTCGATGTTCCCAAGAAAGCGTCGAGCGAATACCAGAAGGGCTGCAGCGCCTTCAAGGAAAGGAAACTGGAAAACGCCGAGGAGCACGAGCGGAACGCGGTACAAATCTATCCGAGCTACGCTGCTGCGTGGGTTGTGCTGGGCCAGATCCTCGAAGCCGAGAACAAGCCGGACGACGGACGCCAGGCGTGTTCGCAGGCCCGCAGCGTCGATCCGAACTACGTCGCGCCGTATCTCTGCCTGGCGGATTTTGCGGCAACCGAGGACAACTGGAGGGAAGTGTCGATCTTGTCGGTCGGCGCCCTGTCGCTCGATCCGACCGGCAACACCTATTCTTTCTTCTACGCCGCAGATGCCGCGTTTCACCTGGGCGATTTAGAGAAGGCGGAACACGATGCGCAGAACTCGATCCAGCTCGACAAGTGGCACCACCTCGCGCGGGTGCACTTGCTGATGGCGCAGATTTACAAGGCGAAACAGGACTTCATCAAGCAAGCGGCGGAACTTCGCGAATATCTGAAGATCGCGCCGAATTCGGCGGATTCCTCCGGAATCAAAACCACGCTCGCACAACTGGAAGCGAAAAACTCGCAACAGCCCTAATTTTGCCGAGGCCGGGCGCTGAATCGCCTACGGATTCGGATTCCCGACATCGCTGCTGTTTTCGCGCTGCGCAACAACCTTGCGCGCGGTGGCATAGAGCGCCTTCGCTTGCGGGAGAGAGTCGATCGCCTTTTCCAGTTGGGGATCGTCTTCGAGTTGAACCTTGTAGCCCGCGTCCAGCCCGAAGACGGTGGTGAAGACCTCGCGCTTTATCTCCCACTTCAGCCAGGGCGTAATCTGCTGGATCTGGGCCGGCGTGAACGGGATGTGCTGCTCGGTGAGATATTTCTGGAAATCCGCCAAGACCGCATCATCAACGGTGAAATCTTTCGTGATCTGCGGCTTCTCGCCGAGATAGTAACGCGCGAAATCACCCACACCGGAGGGGAGGGGATAGAGCACGCCGCGGGCTTCGAGCAGTTCCTGGAAATCATCCGGCTTGGGCGCGGGGACAACCACGTCCGGCGTGATCCCGCCTTCGCCATATACCTGGCGGCCCGTATCGGTGAGTTTCACATCGGGCTTGCGCGGGCGCTGCGGATTGTAATGATAGTCGTAGAGCGTCACGTTCTTGTAGTTGCGCTGGATCAGACGGCCGCTGGGCGTGTAGTAACGCGCAGTGGTGAGAAGCAGGGCGGTGTCTTCGCTCAGCGGGAACTGCGTCTGTACGAGTCCTTTGCCGAACGTGGTTTCGCCGACGATGAGGCCGCGATCGTGGTCCTGAATCGCGCCGGACACGATTTCCGAGGCCGACGCGCTCTGGCCGTTGACGAGCACGACGAGCGGAACGTCGATGCCTTGATTGCCGCGCACCGCGTAATACGGGCGCTCGGGAGAAGAACGCCCGTGGTGCGAGACCACGAGCTCGTTCTTATCGAGGAAGGTATCCGCCATGCCGACCGCCTGATTCAGCAGGCCGCCGCCATTGTCGCGCAGGTCGATGATGAGACCGTCGAGCTTGGGGTAATCCAGCTTTTGCAACGCGTCCGTCAAATCGCTGTCAGTGGTCTCGTTGAACGTCGAGACGTGCACGTAGCCGATGCCCGGCTTCACCATTTCGGAATATTCCACGCCAGGGCGGGGAATTTCGTCGCGCACGACGGTCACTTCGATCGGCTTGGCCCAGCCCTCGCGTCCCAATGAGATGTGAACGGGCGTGCCCTTGGCACCCTTGAGCATGTCCGCCACCTGATTGGTGGTGAGGCCCGTGCAGTTCTTGCCGTCGACTTTCAGAATCACGTCGCCGGGGCGAATGCCGGCCTTGTATGCTGGCGAATTCACGAACGGAGCTTGCACCACGGTCTGATTTTGACGCTGCTCGACGATCATGCCAACGCCGTAGTATTTCCCTTCTTGCTCTTCGCGGAAGAGCGCGTACTGTTTGGGGTCGAAGAAATTCGAGTGCGGGTCGAGGACGTGGAGCATGCCGGGGATCGCGCCATCGTAGATCACCTTGTCCGTGTCGACCGGATCGGCATAGTTGCGCTGCAC
>JBAPOM010000144.1:0-7851 GCA_049279635.1 Candidatus Acidiferrales bacterium | reverse complement strand
GCCCCTTGGTCCTACGCGCGGGAGGTGACGTTTCGGCCAGCCGGTCGAAAACCACCGCGTTTGAGCCAGGGCTCGAGCTGGCGAATGCCCTTCAATATCCCAGTCGCGCCTAGCTTGAGGAACATCTCGCGGCGCGCCCTGCTTGCCTGGCGGCTTTGCGGCAAAACACCGACAAACGGGATGTGGGCCGCCCGGGCGGCGAGAGCGTCATCGATGTTGTCGCCAAGATATAAAGCGCGCGCCGGGTCGTGTCCCTTGAGGATCGCGAGCAGCCCTTCCGGGTGCGGTTTCAGGTTCTGCACATCTTCCGCCGTCACGATCTGCCGGAAGAACTCGCGGATCTTGAGGCGATCGAGCGTGTAGTCTGTTTCCTGCCTCACCCGCCCCGTAAAAAGCGCCAATTTCGACCGGGCGGCGAGGCGCCGCAGCGCAGGGCGCGGGAGCAGCCACTTCTCGCGCAGGACGTTTCCTTCCCCGTTCTGCCCCCAATAGAGCTGCACAAATTTGCCTTTTACTTCCTCATAAGGCGCTTTGCCGCCGAGCGAGTGTATCCACGCAGTTGACAGCTTCCAGTCGTCGTTGAATCCCGATTGGCTCTTCCAGTGGTGCAGCTCCGCGCGTGTCACGCGCTTGCCCGTGAAAAAGCGCACCGTCTCGATCACAGTCCGGTGAAAGGAGCCGCGCACATCTACAAGTACGCCATCGACGTCGAAGATGATCACTTCGGGATAGGATTTCATCTTAGCAGGCGCGGATGGCAGGAGTTCAGGCCGGATCGCCTGTATCCCCCGGATTTGCGGATTGCCCCTCGCGTTGCTCAGGGTCAGCGGATTCTGAAGCAGAGGCCGCGTCCATTTTGTCTGATGACCACGCGTCACCGGCGGCTACCGATGATGGCTCGGATTCGCTACTTGGTTGCGGCGGCATCTCCACCTGGCCAGGCACAGCTGCCTTCTCCGATAGGTCGAGTGCCACGGGCACTCCCTTCGCGGAGACCGACACCGTGGCCGGCTCCGCGGGGACCTTTGCTTGCAAGGCTTCCAGGCGCTTGCCGAGAACATCCACAAGCAAATCGACGATGAGCGCTGCCCCACTGCCATCGGAATCTTTGAGCGGATTGTAGGCTGCCACGTCAATGGCCGCCAAGTGCTCCTGGCAGGCGAAGACTTCGAGCGCCTCACGCACCTCCGCAAGACTCAGTCCGCCCGTCCCCGGATAATCCGTCGCCTGGAAGTCCGCGATCACATCCACATCGAAATGGAGCACGCATTCGTAGCCCTTGCCGCGAATGCGATCGAAGGCGGCTTGTGCCGCTGCCACAGGCCCCATACGCTTGACTTCATCGGCCAAATAGCGCCGCAGCGGTGAACTCCGCAGCACCTCTTCTTCTGACGGATCGATTCGGTCCATGCCGAAGAGCGCGATATCCGGTTCGCGGACAAGCGGTGGTTCGCCCCAAAACCGCACCAGCTCAGCTGCGCCGCGTCCCGTCATATGTGAAATCACCATGCCGTCGAGGCAACCGGACGCTGTGGTCGCCGGAGTGTTCAAATCGGCGTCGCGATCCATATAGATCAGGCTGACGTGGCGGAAATAGCGGCGAAGGCCGGCAACGGTGGCGAGGACCGCGGAGCAATCGCCCGTCAAAATCAACGGAAGCGCGGCGGACTTCACCGCTTGCTCCACTCGCGGCTTCAGACTCTCGAGCGCAGCAAGCACGCCGGAAATGTTTCGCGCACGCGGGCTTTCGTTGTCGGGCTTAAATACCTGAGGAGGGTCGTCGCCGAGGTCCGTGATCTCGTAGCCGATCGATTGAAGCCGGCCCACCAGCCCTGCCGCGCGCAGCGCAGCAGGAGCGCCTTCGTGGCCCGACGACATCGCAGCCGCACTTGTGGGTGAACCCAGCAGCGCGATTTTATTGGGCTGGCGGACGATTTTGACCGCCACTCATACGCTCCTTGCCGTCTCGTTGCGGCCATGCGGCGAAAAATGGTCAGGTCGCCGCGCGTTCCTGCCGTGCAGCCAATTCCGCTGGAAGAGTGAAGCGCACGTCCTCACGAATCAGATCCAGGTCGCGATGGTTCGTGAATCCCAGCGCGGAGAGCCGCTGGCTCACCTGCTCGACGAGAATCTCCGGCGCGGAGGCGCCGGCGGTCAAACCAAGGGAATTCACGCCTTCAAACCACGACGCGTCGATATCACCCGCATCCTCAATCAAGCGTGCCGGCACGCCCGAACGCTTGGAAACTTCCACGAGGCGATTCGAATTGGAACTGTTCGCCGAGCCGACCACGAGGATCAACTGCACCTCGCGCGTGAGAGCTTCAACCGCTTCTTGCCGATTTTGTGTCGCGTAGCAAATATCGTCGGAGGCCGGGCCGGCGATCATTGGGAAACGTTGCCGGAGCCGCGCAACAATCTCCTGAGTGTCGTACAGCGAAAGCGTGGTCTGGGTGAGAAAAGCGAGCCGCGATGGATCAGGCACTTCCAAACTATCCACCTCTTCGACGCTGCCGACGACGACGGTTCGGTCCGGAGCCTCACCCGAAGTGCCGACGATTTCCTGATGATCGCGATGGCCGATCAGTACGAGCGTCCGCCCTTCGCGCGCAAACTTCAGCGCTTCGAGGTGAACTTTGGTCACGAGCGGGCAGGTAGCATCAATCACCCGGAGTTGCCGCTCTTTCGCTTCGCTGCGCACGCGCGGCGGAACGCCGTGCGCGCTGAACACCAGAACCGCGCCGACCGGTACTTCCTCGATCGTCTCGACAAAAATGGCGCCGCGACGCCGCAACTGGTCCACGACGTAGCGATTGTGCACGATCTCGTGGTGCACGTAGACCGGCCGCCCGTACGCTTCCAGCGCGAGCTCTACGATGTCGACAGCGCGTACGACGCCGGCGCAAAATCCTCTTGGCCGCACGCGTACCAGTGTCTTGCCGCCATCGTTCAGCCCCTGAATGTTCGTCAGCGTCAATGTGCTCTCCGGGAAAGCAATATCTTAACCTGAACTGCCGCCCTGCCGCCACCCCGTTCCCGTAGTGCCCTTTCGAACCCCTACGTCAAAGGGTTAACCTGCCCGGTACGGCAAGATCGAGAGTTGGGCAAGGGAACACTGGCTCAATTTTACGGGCAGCCGCGAAAGTTTTCTGGTATATCTTACTTACGGGTGCGTCCTCCGCGCCCATACCGCTGCGCCAGCGGAACCCCCGACGTTCCGGGGGCATCTGGAGACAGACTCGCGTTTCCCTGCGGTCCTGACCCCAGTCTTTCACCCGAATCCTAGAGCTCACACGGCTCTTCGTTCAGGTCGGTTCGCTGCGGGAGCAATGCCTTCCGCCCAGAAAACAGGAGGATCCATGAAGTCTCTCATCGCGCTCTGCGCGGCGGTCCTGGTTGCGTTGTCTTTGACCCCGGCAGTCCACGCGCAGTCGAATGAATTGGTTCCCGGCACGCAAGTACGCCTCACTTTGATCAACGGCCTGAGCACCCGCGTGGCTCACGATGGCGATCCGTTTACCGCCGTTGTCGCCGAGCCAGTTTTTGCCGGTACTCAGGTGATTTTGCCCGCCGGCGCGATCGTTCACGGAAGGATTTCGACCGTTGACCGCCCGAAACTGTTTTCGATGTTCCGCGGTGGAGCGTCCATGAACCTGGTCTTCAACTCGATCGAGGTTCAGAGCCGCATTTTCCCCGCGAAGATGAGCATTCTCTCGATCTATAGCGGGACGGACGCTGCCAAGCAGCGCAAAGATCTGAAAACGGTCGAGGGTGAAGTCGTCGAGCAACGCAATAGCGTCAAAGGCGATGTCGAGGACGTGGCGATTGGAACAGCGGGCGGCTCCACGGTGGGCCTGATCTTCAGTCATGTTCTCCGCGGCACGGTGTTTGGCCTGGTGGGTGGAGGAGCTTACGTCGTGGCGAAGAAGGGTGGCGAAGTCGAACTGCCTGCGCAAACCGGGATGCTGGTGCGCATGGATTCGAGCGTGTCGCTTCCCGCATCGCTGCTGCACAACGCGTCGTACACCTCGAGCGGCAACTAAAGTAAAAGTAGGAGACGGGTCCGAACGGACGCGCGGCCCTTCCAATCAATGGAGCTGACGTGCCCGCAAGGCAGCGGGGGCTTTCGCTACGCGCCACCCTTGGCGGCGATCGCGCGATTGCTTTTTCGCTTGAGAAATCGATAGAGACTCGTGCGGCCGATGCCAAGAACCTGGGCGGCTCGGACCCGATTGCTATTGCACATTTCTAGCACGCGCTCGATGTGAACGCGGCGCACTTCATCCAATGGCAGCGGGCGCCAATTCGCTTCCGGGGCCGAGCCATTGCGGCGTGGTTTCTGGAGGTGTTCGGGTAAGTCAGCGACATCGATAAAGTCCGCGTTGGTCGTCAGCGCTGCGCTCGAAATCACGTTTTCGAGTTCGCGAACATTGCCCGGCCAATCGTACTGGAAGAGCACGATTTGAGCCCGGCGCGTGAGCCCCTGCAACGGTTTTCCGTAGGTCTGGCTGTATTTCTTCAAGAAGTGCTGCAGGAGAACCGGAATGTCTTCGGGACGCTGCGTGAGCCCGGGCACGCGGATTTCAATGCTGCTCAGGCGGTAGAAAAGATCCTCGCGGAATCGCCCGGCGAGAACCTCCGCCCGAAGGTCGCGGTTCGTCGCGGCAATAAGCCGGACATCGACGGTTTTCACTTCCGGTGATCCCACTCGCTGAATTTCGCGGTTTTGGATTACGCGCAGGAGTTTTGCCTGCATCGTCAGCGAAGTCTCGCCGACTTCATCGAGGAAGACCGTCCCGCCATTCGCGTATTCGAAGAGACCAGGCCGGGTGTCCGTCGCGCCCGTAAACGAGCCTCGCATGTGGCCGAAAAGCTGGCTCTCGAGCAGCGTATCGACGAGCGCCGAGCAATTGCAGATGGCGAATCACTGTTGCGCCACCGGACTCAGTTGATGGAGAGCGCGGGCGACGAGTTCCTTGCCGGAGCCTGTGGGGCCCGTGATCAGGACATTCGTATAGTGACGCGCCACCTTCTTTGCCAGATCGAAAACGTCGAGCATGGCCGGACTTTTCCCGACGATGCCCTGGAATTGCGAGTTTTGGAACAGTTTCTCCTCGAGCTCGCGCGTCTGCGATCGCTGCGAAAACACCTCGGTCAAATCGTCCAGAGCTTTTTCGAGTCTCGAAAAATCGATTGGCTTGCAGAGATAGTCGTATGCGCCGCGCCGGACCGCTTCGATCGCGGAATCCACCGAGTAGTAGCCTGTAATCAAGACCACGTACACGCCGGGGTCGAACTGCAAAACTTTCTCGAGAAAGGTAAGACCGTCCATGCTTGGCATCTTGAAATCGACCAGCACGACCCTGCAGCTGCCCAGCCGGACTTTCTGAAGAGCCTCTTCGGCGCTCGTCGTGCCGACAGCCGAGAATCCCGCTCTTTGGAGCCGTTCGGTCGTCATCTCAACCTGATTGGAATCGTCGTCGAGGACACAGACTGTGAGATTCTTGCGTGCCGTTGCGATGATGGGTCTTTCCATGAGAGCTTTCATTGCCAGGCATTAGGCAATGCATGTGCCAGAATGCGAATTGGAAGCCCTGTTCCGATGGGGAGTACCGTCGGCGCGCGTAAGGCGCCTAAATTGTGATCGTTGGTCGGCGACCGAAAAATTAGAATCACAGAAGCGTCGCGGATTCGAACGCAATCACGCGCTTCCACACGTCGTCAGCCGTTCCGAACTGGAATCAGGGTCTCAAAGAGGAACGGCGCTCAGCCCAAGCGGCTGGATCGCGCCGCAGAATCGCGATGCGCTAAGCCACTTTGCTCTGTGATTGGGCCGACGAACCCGCAGTCTCTTTGAAAGGCGCCTGGGGATGCAGCCTTGCCAGTTGGACGAGTGTCCGCCCATTCTCGCCTGCTTCGACGCTGGCAGCGCGGTAGGCGATCGGAAAACTGTCGGCCTTGCCGAATTCCTGCAGCAGGCGTACGAACACTACGGCGTTCTCGCGCAGGGTCGGCCAGAGACTGATTTCCTTCTTGTCGCCTCCGCTCCAATGCAGCATCGTCTTTTCCACAAAGAAGGCGTCCGACGCATCCCATCCGGATACTTCCACGCGATAGCTGCTGATCCTTGCGATCTCTTGGCTCAGTTGAGAATCCACGTCGAACCTCCGATCCGGCGATCTGCAGAAGCCATGCCAAAGCGCGCTTCCAACCGCTCAAGAAACCAAACGATTTGGCGCCAGCCTGCGCCTACTATTTGGTCGTGGACTGTTTCTTTCGCGACGACTGTTCGCGTTTGAAACAACCTTTCCTTGGCAGCCCTCGCCTTTCGCGGCGCTAGTCCCTGTGCTAGACTCCGCCAAGCGGTCGTGCCACAAGAAAAACTTGCAGCGCGGACCGCCGTTCGGTGGAACTTCGGGCTCTGTGCAACGATTCCCCGCAAACCCCGCCAGGCCCGGAAGGGAGCAACGGTAGCGGGCCAGTTTCGTGTGCCGCGGAGTACCCGAAGTTCCTCTCATCGCACTCGGAACTGCCTAGGCGAGGGCACGAAGAATTCTTTCATGAGCTATAAAGTCATCGCGCGCAAATATCGCCCGCAAACGTTCAGCGAAATCGTCGGGCAGCAGCACGTCACGAAGACGCTCGCGAACGCCATCGAATCGAATCGCGTGGCCCACGCCTACATTTTTTCCGGCGTCCGCGGAGTCGGAAAAACAACCGCCGCCCGCATCCTTGCGAAAGCCTTGAATTGCGCCAGCGGCCCTACGATCAATCCCGACAACACGTGCGATTCCTGCAAGGAGATTGCAGCGGGGACCTCGCTCGACGTTCTCGAAATCGACGCGGCATCCAATCGCGGCATCGATCAGATTCGCGAGCTGCGCGAAATGGTTCGCTACGCGCCGGCCTCGAGCCGCTACAAGGTCGTCATTCTCGACGAAGCGCACCAGCTTACGGACGAAGCTTCGAACGCGCTGCTGAAGACGCTCGAAGAGCCGCCCGAGCGCGTCGTATTCATCCTGGCTACTACGCGGGCCGAGGATCTCGTAGAAACGATCAAGTCGCGCGCGCAGCTTTTTCAATTTCGCTCCCTCACATTTCAGGAGATCGGCGGCGAGATCGAGCGAATCGCCAAGTCGGAAAATCTCAAGATCGACTCCGGCGCCGTCGCGGTGCTGGCGCGCGCAGCCGAAGGCAGCATGCGCGACGGTCTCTCGCTCCTCGAGCAGGCGATCGCCTACGCGGGCGAAACGATCACCGACGCGCAAGTGCGCGAGCTTCTCGGCGTGGTCGCCGAAAGCGTGCTCGATAGCCTCGTCGAGGCGATTGCCGCGCGATCGGCCGAGCGCGCTCTTGGGCTCGTCCATCGGCTCATAGCCGATGGACAGAATCTGCAGCACTTCTGCCGCGAGGCCATTCGTCACTTTCGCAATCTGCTCGTGGTGCGGGTCTGCGGCGCTGATTCAAACCTCGTGGCGGCTCCAAAGGATGAGCAACCTCGCCTCGCGGAACAGGCTGCGCAGTTCGGCGAAGAAGATCTCACGCGGTTTTTCAATATTCTCCTGGCAACCGACGACGATCTCCGGCGCAAGCCTGATCCGCGCCTGCACCTCGAGCTTGGCCTGCTGCGTTTGATCAACGCGCAACGCCTCGCGCCGCTGGAAGAGGCTCTCGCCGAACTTCATGGCGAGTCACGCCCCCGGCCGGCGCGATCGGATTCCGGTATTCCGCCGCGCGTGACACCTGCCGCACAAACAGTTTCGTCTTCGTCAGCGAGCGCGGCTGCCGTGCGCATGGCGCCTGATCCCGCGGCGAAAGCATCGGCGCCGCCGCCCCCCACTGCTCCTCATG
>JBAPOM010000143.1:0-10222 GCA_049279635.1 Candidatus Acidiferrales bacterium | reverse complement strand
CAACTTCACCTGGTGGTGAAGCATGCCGCCGTCGTCGAGCAGGCCGACCGTGGCCAGCAGCGTGGCGCCCGCCAGAATACCCGCAATCTGTTGCTGTGGTGCGCCGCGCAGCGTGAGAACTACGGCGAGCACGAACCCGAGATAGATGGCGATGCCGCCGAGGAGAGGAATCGGCTTGAGGTGAAATTTGCGCGGCCCGGGGCGATCGACCATGCCGTAGTGCAGCGCCAGGCGGCGGATCGGAACGGTGAGACCCAGCGATCCGAGAAGCGCGACCGCGAATGCGATCATATCGGAGTAGGGCGTCATAGCTTGCTCAAAATCGTGTCAGCAAAAAAACAGCTCGCGCGTCACGTTCAGAAGCACCTGATCTTTTTCCACCGCTCACCGCGCGGTGAGCATCTTATCGAGGACCCCAACCACCGCCGCGCGCTGGTGGTTGGCAAAGTACCAGTCCATCGTCTTGCGCAATCCTTCGCGGAACGGCGTCTTCGGCTCCCAGTCGAGGAGCTGCTTCGCCAGCTTGTTGTCAGCCACGCGGTTTACCGGGCCCGTCGGCATGTCGGGCAGCAGGCGTATCTGTGCTTTGTGGCCGGAATATTCCAGCACGAGGTGCGCTGCGTCGATCACCCGGATGCGTTCCATGGTGCCGAGATTGACGGCCGTGCCGTCGCTGATCTTCTCGGCAGCCAAAATCGTGCCGTTGACGATGTCGTCCACGTAAGTCCAATTGCGAATCTGTTCGCCGTTTCCCCAAACGTCAAACGGATCCTGCTTCACGAACGCGCGCGCGATCATTGCGATCACAGCGTGATTCTCCACCCCGCGGGGACCATACACCGTAAAGTAGCGGCAGGAAGCCGCTCCGAGCTTGTGTTCCTTGTGATACGCCTGCAGCGTCAACTCGGCCATCAGTTTCGCCCAGCCGTACATGTTGTCCGCGTCGTGCGGCGGCTTGACGTCCGCCTCGCGCAGGTACAGTTCCTTACCGGCATCGGTCTGCATGTAGTTCGGATAGACGCAGCCCGAAGACGCGTAGACGACTTTCTCCACGCCGGCCTTCACCGCTTCCCAGAAAACCACGCCATCGAGAAACAGATTCGAGGCCGGGCCGGCCTGGTGCAGGTCGACGTAACCGCGCCCGCCATGGTCTGCGGCCAGATGGAAAACGACGTTGATGCCCTTCATCGCCGAGCGCGCCACGCCCGGCTCGCGCAGGTCCGCCTCGACAAACGTAACGCGGCCCGCCTTGACGTGCTGCTCGATGTTGCCCGTCCGGCCGCTGGTGAGGTCGTCCACCACGTGCACCTTGGCGCCGCGAGCAAGCAGCGCATCCACCAGGTGCGAGCCGATGAAAGACGCACCCCCAGTAACGAGAACTTTCTTATGATCCCAGATGACGCCCTCCGTTGCTTTCGAGAACTGCCTTCTCGATGATGCCGGCAAAAAGCTGCAACTGATTTACTCTAGCATATTTCTCCGCGGTTTCCCGGGCGCACCGGCTCATCTCACATAACCGAGCAGGGTCTTTGCGGAGCTCACAGATGGCCTTCGCGACGGCCGCCGGATCATCCGGGTCGGCTGCCAGGCCACAGCCGGATTCGGTCACGATGCGCGCTGCGTCGCTTGAATCCGGCGCGACGGCGAGGACGGGGCGGCCCGCCGCGAGAATCGAGTAAAGCTTGCTGGGAACCACCACGCCTTCGAGCCCACGCTTGATGGTCACGATGTGAACGTCGCCCGCCATCATCACGTGCGGCACCTGCTCGAACGGGCGAAACGGCAGGAAGCGCACGTTCGGCGAGCCCGCCGCCGACGCTTCAAGCGACGCCCGGTTCGCTCCGTCACCTACAAACACGAGCGCGGCGTTTTCGTTGCGCAGCATTTCGGCAGCCTTGAGCAGCGTGCCCCAAGCCCCGTAGAAGCCGAGATTCCCCGCATGCAGTGCTACGAAGGGAAAGCCGCTCCGGATTTCCTGCACCACGGGATCGCTTTGCTCGGGCATCGAGGCGGGAAATGACGTGCCGTCGCGCACCACGACCACCCGTTCCGGCGCGACGCCCTTGGCAAGAATGCGGTTGCGCATATCGTCGCCGAGAACGATCACGCGCGCGGCTCGTTTCAGTGCTCTTCGATGCATCTTCTCCCAGCGGCTGGCCCAGCCATTCGGGCGCACGATGTCTCCGCCAATCGCCATGTCCGGATAGAGGTCGCGTATGTTGTAGACGAACGGGCGCCCGGCAAGGCGCGCGATGAACGCCCCGGCGATGCCAGCGACCGGCGGGTCCGTCATCGCAAGCACCACGTCGGGACGAATCGCGAGGGCGCGCGGGACCGCCAGCGCCAGATACGACAGGTAGTTCGAGACGCGGCGCTTCATCTGGTGCCGAGGATACGCCGTGGAACCCACGCGTTCGACGACCACGCCGTTGCGGGTGTCGCGGCGCAGAAGCTTATATGGATAGAACTCGTCGGGATCATACGAAGGGCGTCCGGCCACGACCGTGACCTCGTGGCTCTTGGCGAGAGTCTCGGCGACCTGCGCGGCCATCTTGGCCGTGGCCGATGTGTCGGGCGGGTAGTATTCGTTCAGGAGCAGGATGTGCATGCGTTCAACTGTCGCGGTTGGCAAAGCGCCCGGCAGCCGCCTCGCGATCGCCGGATGCGTATTTCCTCTCGAGAATGAAATTGCCGAGCACGAGCACATCCATGCGCGTGCGCCGGAAACATTCGAGCGCTTCCTCGGGGCGGCAGACGATCGGCTCGTTGTCGTTGAACGAGGTGTTCAGCACGACGGGCACGCCCGTAAGATCTCCGACCGCGTTGAGCAGCTTCCAGTACAGCGGATTGGATGTGCGGCTCACCGTCTGCAGGCGCGCTGTGCCGTCGACGTGAGTCGGCGCGGGAATCACGCCGCGTTTCTCCACGCGCACAGGATAGGCAAACGTCATGAAAGGCGAGGGGTGCGTCTTCTCGAAAAATTCGCCAGTAGCCTCTTCTGCAATCGAAGGCGCGAATGGACGAAACGATTCGCGATGCTTGATGCGCTCGTTCAAAATGTCTTTCATTCCTGGGCGTCGCGGATCGGCGAGAATACTGCGATTGCCCAGCGCGCGCGGTCCCCATTCCGCGGCCCCCTGGAACCAGCCGACAATTTTTCCGTCGGCGATATGCCGCGCGGTCGCGCGCACGAGCTCCATTTCGTCGAGCTGCGCGATCTCGACTTCATCCGCCGAGCCAACGCGATCGACCACGGCACGAATTTCCGCCGGCGAAAACTGCGGCCCCCAGTAGGGGTGCTCCATCACAAATTCGCGCGGGCCGCCGAGAACCTGATGGTGCACGGCGAAGGCCGCGCCCACAGACAGGCCCGCATCGCCCGCCGCCGGCTGAACCCACACTTTCTCGAAGGGCGTCGTGTCGAAAATTCGCCCGTTGGCCACGCAATTAAAAGCCACGCCGCCCGCGAGGCACAGCGCCTTCTGGCCGCTCTGCTTCGCGAGGCCGTTCCAATAAGCGATGAGAACTTCCTCGAGGGCCGCCTGCATGCTCGCTGCAAGATTATAGTGGCGCTCGGTGAGAGGCTCGCCGGCCTTGCGAGCGGGGCCGAGGCGCTGCTCAAGGTAATTCGAGAAAAGGCGGCCGAGCACCGGCGTGCTCATGGCGTCGCGCCAGGTCATATCGGCGCCCTGGCTCTGATGCGTGAAATATTCGAGGCCGAGGCGGAAGGAAAGCGGGCCGTCGGACCACACGATGCGGCGAAACTCCTCGAGAAATTCGGGCTGCCCGTAGGCGGCGAGGCCCATCACCTTGTACTCATCGCCGAATTTCCAGAAGCCGATGTACTGCGTAAGCGCCGTGTAGTACATCCCGAGCGAGTGCGGGAAGGCCACCTCGCCGAGTACGCGCATCTTCGGCCCTTCGCCCACCGCGCTCATCGAACTTGCGAAATCGCCGAGGCCGTCGGCGGAAAGCACGGCCGCGCGGTCGAATGGCGAGACAAGAAATGTGCTCGCGAGATGCGCCGTGTGATGCTCGATGCGATGAAACTGGCCGCGGATCGCATCGGGCGCAACTTGGAAGGCAGAGGCGAGATCTTCGCGGATGCCGGCAAAGCGCCTCATCACGCGCACGCGGTCGAGCGCAAATTTTGGCATGCGGATCGCGAAGCGCAATTTCGTTCCGAGGCGCGCCCACGGGTCGCGCGGCACCGCGATGTGATTGACTTCGGCGAGCTTCACGCCGGCGCGATCGAGGCAGAATTGAATCGCCTGCGCCGGCAAGCCAGCCGCATATTTCACGCGATTCAGCCGCTCTTCTTCGACGGCGGCGACGAGCCGGCCGTCCACCACAATCGCAGCGGCGGCATTCGCGTGATATGCGTTGATCCCAAGAATGACCATCGAATTTGGAAGCTTCCGCTCTGACCCCAACGTGCTCTGCGCCCCTCAGGTGCTTACTGCGTCGAAATCGCGACGGCTCTCCGCTCGGCACTGCCTTCGCAGGTACCGCTTAGATTCCTCTTCGCCCATTCGTTCAACACGTACAGACTCCAAGGACGAGACCAGGACGTGCGACCCCGCATAAAATCCTGCCATATCGTGAGCGCAAAGTCTCGGCCAAGCTGCGGCTCGAGGGCGGGAGACCAATCCGCCATCGCCGCCGCCACGCGTTGGCCGAGCGGTCCGCGCAGCCAATTTTCCCAGGGAAACGTGAACGTGCGCTTTTTCTGCGCCACGATTTCATCGGGCAAAAGATCGCGGAGCGCCGCCACCAGCAGCGACTTGGGACGCGATCCGCGCTTCGCCGATTCGGGCAGCGAAAGCATGTATTCCACGAGCGGTGAATGCAGGAACGGCACGCGCACCTCGAGCGAGTGCCGCATGCTCATCGCGTCCGTATCGCGCAGCAGAACATTCGCGAGGTAGGAGCGCAGCTCGAGCCACGAAACAGCTGTAAAGCCGTCCGCCGTTCGTACCTCGGCTGCCGCATCGGCCAGCCATCGCTGCCACGGCCCCGCGCCCTCCGCGCGAGGATTGACTTTCATAGCCGATGCAACGATTCGCGGCGTGAAGAGCAGCCGCGTGAAAAAATACGGGTGTGGAAACCCGCCCGGATCGAGAAACGCGGCACACGCCTTCCGCAGCGCGTCGGGCGAAGCGGCGGCGCTTCCGGCGGAGGCGATCGCGGAGGCGAACGGCACGCGTAGCCGCTTGGGAACACACCGCCCGAGCGCCGCCATGCGCGCGGCCGTCGACGTCGCGTGAAACGATGTGTAGCCGCCAAAGATCTCGTCGCTGCCCAAACCCGAAAGCGCCACCTTTAGCCCAGCCTGCCGCGCAGCCCAGGAGACAAAATAGGTGTTCATGCCGTCCGCGCTCGGTTGATCGAATGAGGCAACGGCTTCGCCGAGCCGCGCGACCATTTCGTCACCGGAAAGAGTCAGCTCGCTGTGCTCAGTCCCGAGGCGCTTGGCCGTGCGGCGGGTTTTTTCCGCCTCGCTGAATTCCACGTCGGGGAAGGCGACCGTGAAGGTGTGAATCCCGCGCTGCGAGCGGCTCGCAAGAGCGGCGATCGCGGTCGAATCGAGCCCGCTGCTCAGAAACACGCCGATGGGCACGTCGGCGACGAGATGGCTCGCGACGGCATCTTCCAAAAGCGCGCGTACCCGCTGAGCGGGCTTCAGCGATTGGGCGCCCGAGCCTGCTTTCGCGGCGGCAGCATTTCGGAGGCCACCGCCGAAATCCCAATAGGGCTTCGGCGCAGGCTCGGCAACGGGCATGCCTGCGTCAATGCTTAGCGTATGGCCGGGCGGCAGCGAAGAAACGGCTTCGATCAGAGTGAGCGGCTCACTGACGGCGCCGAACAGCAGATAGGCGGATAACGCTTGCGTCGAGACGCGCGCCGGAATGCAGCCGCTTGCGAGCAGCGCGCAAACCTCGGAGGCGAAGAATAGAGCTCCGTCCACACGCGCGTAATAGAGCGGCTTGATGCCGAGCCGGTCGCGCGCGAGAAACACGCGCGCAGCGCGCCCGCCGCGGCCGCCGGGAATTTCGATGATGGCGAAGGCGAACATGCCGAGCAACCGCTCGACCGAGCGCTCGCCCCAGGCTTCGTAGGCGTGAACGATCGTCTCGGTATCGGAATGCGTGCGGAAACGGTGGCCCAGCGCCTCGAGTTCTTTGCGGAGCGCGGCGAAATTGTAGATTTCGCCGTTATAGACCACCGCGATGGTTTCGGTTTCGTTCCAAACAGGCTGGCTGCCGCCCGAAAGATCTATGATGCTGAGCCGCCGCATTCCCGCGGCCACCGGCGGCACAACGAGAATGCCTTCCTCATCCGGGCCGCGGTGAATCATGGCGGCCATCATTCGGCGAGTCGCAGCCTCGCTTGCATCTGGCGATTCGATTCCGATGACGCCGCAAATTCCGCACATTTCGTCGCTCGACTCCCAATCGAAAGTATATCCGAAGCACGTAGCCCTCTGATTGAATCTGATCCGCCGGCGCCCGGCATCAGGCCATGGGGGGTTGGGATGTGCCCAATTGTGAGCTATATGCCTGTTTTCACGTACACCATGTTCACCACGTTCACCAGTTCACTCGACCAAGCCCCGTCTAGCCGATCCGACCTCCGGGGCACTGGCCTGCCCGATATCTTGTAAGTATCACATTCCTCAATAGCTTGTGCCCTTAGAAAGGTCTCGGAAGACTGGGTAAGGTGCTTGACAATTAAATCGCCGGCCGAATTAACGACGGTAACGTCAAAATCTGCAAGCTGGGTTACCCACCATATGTCACATACAATCCGTAGGTTCCGTCTGCTTTTGGAGACGGTCGTTCGTCTGCGACAGCGCCTTCAGGAATTGGCTTTAGCTCCCTATTGCTGTCAATCGGCTTGGTTATTAACTCGTCGAGAACCCTGCTGAATGAATTAAGCTCGTTGTGATGTCCGCCAGCCTAGAATTGAACCAACGGCCGGTCGATCTTCTTGAATAGCGTCTCGCAGTTTCTGATTTCGCCGGGATCGGCCGCAATCATAGCTGCGCAGGACTGGAGATAGGATCCAGTTCTCCAACTCTGATGTAGTGAGGGCAGCTGACTGGCCACGTGACAGTGAATCGCCGGACGCGGCAAGGAAAGGGCTTAGCCGGAATGACGGTCCGCAAAGATAGAATCGCGTCGCCGTTCGCGGGCCTCTGAGCGCAAAGGTGGGAGAACATGTTAGCGGCCGCCGAGTCCCATCCTGCGAAGGGCGTCCATCCAGCTGGTAGGGGGATATCCAACCCCAGCCTCCTTGGCATTCACAAGATTGAACGACACGAGTTGTGGCTGTGGGTATGCGCAGTCGTCATAACACTGCTGCTCACCGCAGGAATCGCCTCCTTCGCGTTTCAGAATAGGGCTCTTTCCGTCCGACAATTTGAACAGATGCGCCTGGTTGTGCGGGGGCTGGTCGGCCTAGTTCTTCTGTTCGACATCCATGTCGTTTACCAGCGGCTTCAAATCCGCAGCATTCGGCGGGCATTGAATCAGCGAGACGAGCTTTTTCGGCTGATCACCGAAAAAGCCGCCGACATGATCGCGGTCGTCGATACCAAAGGGCGGCGCCTCTACAACAGCCCTTCGTATGAAAGGATGCTGGGATATAGCCCGGAGAAGCTGGGGGAGACCTCGGCTTTCGAACAAATTCATCCCGACGATCGCGAAAAGGTCAAAGAGGCGGCGGCGCAAGCGATCAGCGACGGCGTGGGCCAGCGAATTGAATACCGGATGCGCCACAGAGACGGCAGTTGGCGTTACCTTGAATCGACAGCCAGCACGATCCCGAGCGACGACGGCACCGTGGACAAGCTGGTGATCGTGAACCGCGATATTACCGATCGAAAGCGAGCCGAGGAAGCGCTCGAGGAACAGAAAAAGCATTTGGAGGAGCTTGTGGGGGAGCGCACCGCCGAACTCGCCAACAAGCTGCAAGAACTGGCTCGCTCCAACAGGGACCTGGAACAATTCGCTTATGTGGCCTCGCACGATCTGCAGGAGCCACTGCGGATGATTGCGAGCTATACGCAGCTTTTGGCGAAGCGTTACCGGGGCAAGCTCGATTCCGATGCCGACGAATTCATCGGCTTTGCCGTGGACGGGGCGACTCGGATGCAGCAGCTCATTGAGGACCTCTTGGCCTACGCTCGCCTAACAACCAGGGGAAATGCGCTCACGTGGACGGAAAGCGGGAGTTCCTGCGACGCTGCCGTCAAAAACCTGCAGGGGGCGGTCAAGCAAACAAGCGCGGTGGTACGCGTGGGATCGCTTCCAAGAGTGCTTGCAGATCCCAGCCAGATGACGATGCTCTTTCAAAATTTGATCGGAAACGCCATTAAGTATCACAATCACCGCACACCGGAGATCGAAATCGAGGCACGGCTGCAAGGGAAGGAATGGCTTTTCTCCGTTCGAGACAACGGGATCGGAATCGAATCGCAATACTCCGAGCGTATCTTTCTTATGTTCCAGCGCCTCCATTCACGCGAGGACTATGCGGGGACCGGCATCGGACTGGCGGCCTGCAAGAAGATCGTAGAACGACACGGAGGAAGGATATGGGTGGAGTCGCAGCCCGGAGAAGGATCGACCTTTTTGTTTACGATCCCGGAAGCCGAGCAGAGCAAGTGAAAACTGCGACAAGCATCGAAATTTTGCTGGTGGAGGACAATCCCGGCGATGCGCGCTTGACGCTAGAAGCATTCAAAGGAGCCAAAGTGCAGAATAACCTTACGGTGGTGAACGACGGCGTTGAGGCTCTGGCGTACCTGCGTCAACAGGGGCGATATGCGGATTCCGCCCCGCCTGACCTGATCCTACTCGATCTTAATCTGCCCAAGAAAGACGGCCGCGAGGTGCTCGCCGAGATCAAGTCTGACGAGCATCTTCGGAAAATCCCGGTGGTCATCTTGACCACGTCGGCATCCCGGGACGACATCGCGCGAGCGTACAGCATGCATGCAAACTGCTACATCACGAAGCCGGTGGACCTGGAAAAGTTTCTCAGCGCGGTCCGTTCGATCGAAGATTTTTGGCTCACGTTAGTCAAACTTCCCTCAAGGTGAATAATAGATGCCGGCTGCCGCAACGAAGATTTTGCTCGTCGAAGATAATCCCGGGGACGTCCTATTGATCCGAGAAGCGTGAGCCGAAGTCGCAAAACCGTCATTCGAACTGGTCCACTGCGAAACAATGGCGAAAGCCGTAGCGGCCTGTTCGAATAGCATGCCCGATGCGATTTTGTTGGACCTGGGCTTGCCGGATTCTCAGGGAGTGGATACGGTGCGGCGAATACGCGACGCAGCCCCCGATGCGCCGATCGCGGTGCTAACAGTGCGGGACGAGGAAGAGCTGGCGATCCAGGCTTTGCGCGAGGGCGCCCAAGATTATCTGCCGAAGTCGCAAATTGGGGGCGCCTTAATCTGGCGCGCGCTGCGCTACGCCATGGAACGACAGCAGATCCAACTGCAACTGCTCAACCTGTCTCTGATCGATGAGTTGACGGGGCTCAATAATCGAAGAGGATTCCTCGCTCTCGGTGAACATTACGTGAGACTGGCGAACCGTTCCGGGACGCTGTTCATGGTTGCCTTTGTAGACGTGGACGACATGAAGATCATCAACGACACATTCGGGCATCAGGAAGGAAACCGCGGACTGGTGGAGGCCGCCAACGTACTGAAAGACTCATGCCGCCGGTCTGACATTCTCGGCCGTATCGGAGGCGACGAATTTGCGATCCTCATTGCTGATGCTGACACTACGTGCGGCAACGTAGTGCTGCACCGCATCCAGCAGAAGCTGGATTCTCGAAATGCGTCTCCAGGCCGGCGCTACCCGTTGTCTCTAAGCGTGGGATTGGTAGCCGCAAATGTGATGCAATACGCTGATCTGGCGCGGCTTCTGGATGAAGCGGACGCAGCCATGTACAACGAAAAACAAAGGAAAAAGGCCACTCAGGGAGTCGCGCCCAAGACGACTTGATAGGTCAGCGAAATTCTGGAGGAATCATGGAGCGGGCGAAAGCATTTGAAAACGAGGGACAAACTCTAAGTGCCATTGAGACTGCTGTAAGGCTCCCCGCTAATTTGGACGCTGGGGTTCATCGGGGAATAGGCGTCGTCCACGTACACGCCACGTACACAACTTCGCCCAATTTAGCTGTTTTAGCGTTTGTATCC
>JBAPOM010000142.1:0-3049 GCA_049279635.1 Candidatus Acidiferrales bacterium | reverse complement strand
GCTATGCCCTCCGTACGTTGCCACGTCTTTTGTTGGGATGGATTTGGGGTGGACTGCGAACTTGATCCTATGGGCCATTTCTCTCGTGTTAAACACGGCCCTGTATTTCATCGTGGGCTGGATAGTCGGCTCTTTGTGGAAGGAGTTGGCGGGTCTTAGAAAGACCCCCAGCCACAGTTCCTGATTGGTTCGATTGTGGAACGGGCGGTTCCTACGGATCTGGGAATCGAGCCCGGAAGCGACGCCCCGTACTTATCGCAGGCGGATCCCACCACCAGCCATTGAACGCCCTTGACACCCCACACCTGGTCTGATTAAACTAACTGTTTAGTTGAAGAATACAATTCCCCCGAGGAGGGTTTTATGCAATACCGCCGGCTGGGCAAAAGCTCGCTCATCGTTTCCGCGATTGGACTGGGGTGCATGGGAATGTCGCAATCGTATGGCACGCCGGACGATCAGGAATCGACAGCGACGATCCATCATGCGATCGACCGCGGCATCACGATGCTGGACACGGCGGACATGTACGGCGGCGGGACGAACGAAGAGCTGGTGGGGCACGCGATTGCGAAGCGCCGGAACGAAGTGACCGTCGCGACGAAATTCGGGAACATGCGGCAGCCGGACGGGCGCTTCCTCGGCGTGAACGGGAAGCCGGAGTATGTGCAGAGCGCGTGCGAGGCGAGCCTCGAGCGGCTGAAGATTTCGACGATCGATCTTTTTTATCTGCACCGCGTCGATATCAGCGTGCCGATCGAGGAGACGGTAGGCGCGATGGCGCGGCTGATCGAGCAGGGGAAGGTGCGATACATCGGGCTTTCGGAGGCGGGGGCGAAGACGATTCGCCGCGCTCATGCAACGCATCCGATCGCGGCGCTGCAGAGCGAGTACTCGATTTGGACGCGCGATCCTGAGGGCGACATTCTTTCGACGTGCCGCGAGCTGGGCGTCGGCCTCGTGCCGTATAGCCCGCTGGGGCGCGGGATTCTCACTGGGCAGGTGAAGAGCGCGGATTTTGGTCCGAAAGATTTTCGCCGGATTTCGCCGCGATTTCAGGGCGAAAACTTCAACAAGAATCTGGAGCTCGTCCAGCGAATCGAGAAGATCGCGGCGGAAAAGAATTGCACTCCAGCGCAGCTCGCGCTCGCGTGGGTGCTCGCGCAGGGCGACGATATCGTTCCGATTCCCGGGACGAAGCGCCGCACGTATCTCGATCAAAATCTCGGCGCGCTCGACGTGAAGCTCACCGCCGCAGACCTGAAGCGCATCGACGAGCTCGCGCCGCGAGGCGCGGCGGTGGGCGCGCGGTATCCCGAGGAGTACATGAACAGGCTGGGAGTCTGAAATAAACATGGCGCGCGGACGTAGAAGAGTTGAAGACGGGGCCACGGCGCGGCGCATTCTGGCCGCGGCGGAACGCCATTTTGCCGAGCAGGGACTCGCGGGCGCTCGCACGGAGGAGATTGCCACGGCCGCGCATGCCAACAAGGCGATGCTGTACTACTACTTCGGCGACAAGCGCCGTCTGCATCGCGCGGTGCTCGAGAATCTCACGCGGCAGCTGCGATCCACGGTCTTTGCGCCGCCCAAGAAGAAGCTGCGCCCGCGCCAACGCTTCTTCGAGTACGTCAACGGGTACTTCGACTTTCTTGCCGCGCATCCGAATTATCCGCGCCTCCTTCAGCGGCAGGCGATGGAATCGCGGCCAGAATTCGACGGCATGGTGAGGGGTTTGTTTCGCCCGCTGCACGGCGAGTTCGCGCGCACTCTCGAAGAAGGGATCACGCGGGGAGAATTTCGCGCGGTCGACGTGGATCAGATCGCCATGCTGACGATCCAGATGACCACGTCGTATTTCGCCACGGCGGCAATGCTGGGGCGCGTCGCGGGGCGCGATTTGCTGGCGCCGGAAGCCGTGGCCGCACGGAAGCGCGCTTTGCTCGATTTCCTCGAGCACGGCTTGGCGGCCAAAGGAGCAAAGGCTCGATGAAGCCTTATAGATCGTTCATTTTGATTGGAGCGGTTTTTGTGGCCGCGCTGGTGGCATACCTGCTGACGACGCCGCACGGTAACGCGATTCCGCTGACCGGGATCGTCGACGGAAACGAAGTGATCGTGAGCCCGCAGATTATGGGGCGGATGATCAACCTGACGGTCGACGAAGGATCGGAAGTAAAGAAGGGCCAGTTGATCGCCGAACTCGATCCGAAGGAGCTGGAAGCGAGCCTGGCGGCGGCGAAGGCAAACGTCGCGAGCCTTGAGGCGCAGGTGCGCGAGGCGAATCACAATTACGCGTGGACGGATGATCAGACGGACGCGTCGCTGAAGCAGGCGGAAGCCACGCTCACTTCGCAGCGCGCGCAGCTCGATCAGGCAAAGGCGAGTCTTTGGCGCGACCAGACCGATTTCAAGCGCATGCAGGGCCTCTTCAATGCTGGCGTGGAATCGGCGCAGGACCGCGACCACGCCCAGGCGACGCTGCAGGTGTCGGAGGCGAATGTGAAGTCGCTTGAGGAGTCGGTGAACGCGCAGGCGGCCGCGCTGGGAGTGGCGCAGGCGAACCGGAAGCAAGTGGACGTGCGGCAGAGCGAAATCGCGACGACCATCGCGCAGCTCGAGCAGGCGCGCGCATCCGAGGCCGAAACGGCGACGCAGCTTGGTTACACCAAGATTTATTCGCCGATCGATGGCATCGTCTCGGTGCGCGTGGCGAAGCAGGGCGAGGTGGTGGCGCAGGGCGCGCCGATTGTGGTGGTGGTGGACGTCGATCATCTGTGGGTGCAAGCGGATGTGGAGGAAAGCTACATCGACGACGTGCAGTTCGGGCAAGTGCTTCGCGTGCGATTGCCTTCGGGGAGAGTTATCGAGGGACCGGTCTTTTTTAAGGGCGTCGAGAACGATTTCGCTACGCAGCGCGACGTGAGCCGCACGAAGCGCGATATCAAGACCTTCGCGATCAAAGTAGCGGTGCCGAATGATGGGCGGAGGCTGTTCACCGGAATGACGGCGACGGTGCTGCTGCCGCCACCGCCGGCGAAGAGTTGGT
>JBAPOM010000141.1:0-2352 GCA_049279635.1 Candidatus Acidiferrales bacterium | reverse complement strand
TCGTGAATCCGGGTCAGCAGGTGGACACGCTGATCGGCGGGACGACGAAGCAGCTGAACGACGTGGTGATCGCGTTTCCGCCGACGAACAGTGGTGGGCAGTTGAATGTGACGAGCACGCCGGATGCGGCGACGGTAAACGCAGGGCAAGCGATCGGCTTGACGATCAAGGTCGCGAATGCGGGGCCGGGAGCGGAGAACGGTGTGACGCTGAGCGACCCGCTGCCTGCGGGGGCAGGAGTGAGCTGGACGATCAGTCCGGCATACGGCGGGCCGGGAAGCTGCGCGATCACTGGAGCGGTGGGGAGCCAGGTGTTGAGCTGTTCGTTCGGGGACTTGGCGAACGGAGCCAGCGCGAGCGTGCATGTAAGCAGCGCATCGTCGAGTGCAGGGACGTACACGAGCACGGCGGCGGTGACGGTAGGGAACCAGCAGTTCCTGAGCATCGCGGCGGTCATGGTGCAGGCGAAGACGGCCGGATTCAGCGGGCTGACGGGATCGCAAACGATTTTATACGGAACGCCCTCGATTGATCTTTCCGGCGTGATTTCGGCCCCGGGCCCGCTCTATCCGCCAACTAGCGAAACAGTCTCGGTCGCGATCAACGGCGTGACGCAGACCACTCCGATTGGTGCTGACGGAGCATTCTCTCTCGTCTTCCCGACGGCGGCCATTCCGGCATCGCCGACGCCGTACACCGTCACCTACAACTATGCCGCCGACGGCGAATTCGCCGCTGCCGTCAACACCAGCACCACGCTGACCGTCACGAAAGCTGCGAGCACCACCGTAATCAGTTCCAACGCGCCGAATCCTTCGAATGCCGGCCAGGCTGTTTCGATCGGCGTGATGGTTAGCGGAAGCGGCACGCCCACGGGTAGTGTTCAAGTCAGCGCGAGCACCGGTGAAAGCTGCACGGCCACGCTCGCATCCGGCGCCGGAACTTGCTCTATCACATTCACCACGACCGGAGCGCGAATGCTCACGGCCGCTTACTCAGGCGACGCCAATTTCAGGGGCAGCACTTCGGCCGGTGTTTCGCAGACCGTCAATGCGGCAGCGGCGCTCAAGATTGCGCCGTCTGGCGTCGACTTTGGCTATGTCTACGTCGGATTGTTCGGCGTCCAATTCGTTACTTTGACCAACACTGGCACGGGGCCGATCTCGATCAAGACTGTTGCGATTGCCTCATCAGGCGGCGCTTCGCCTGAATTCTTCGACTTGAGCCTGTGCCAGTCCACGCTCGCTGCGAACAAAAGCTGCATCATCCTTCTCAGCTTCATTCCGGCTCGTGATGCGACCACGGTGCAATCGGCCACGCTGGTCATCACGGACTCAGCCGCCGGCAGCCCTCAGTCCGTGCCGTTGACGGGAACTCCCATCAATCCACAAGCATCGCTGAGCACGTTCGATCTGGATTTTGTTTCTCAGAAGGTCGGGTCGACCAGTTCGCCGATGACGGTGACTCTCGAGAATAAGGGCACGACGCCTCTGAACCTCAAGACGATCTCCATCAACGGCAGCTTCGCCATCGCCAGCGGAACGACTTGCACCGACGGCGGAACACTAATTCCCTCGGCGGCGTGCGTCGTCAAAGTCGCGTTTACTCCAAAAGCGACGGGACCTGCGCACGGGTCGTTGATCATCAACGACAACGCGCTCCTAAGCCCGCAAGTCGTGATCCTCTCTGGCAGCGGTGATTGATCCAGGCTGGGGACTGCGGCTTCCTCGAATCGCTACGTTGCGCCATTGCGCGTGGGATCGCCTAAGCGAGTAGCACAGCGATTAGAATCGACGGAACGATACCCAGAGTCCGCACTGGCCTTACCCATCGCCGACTCGATCGACGACCTGAAAAGGCACATTCAGGGAAGAGCGCTTGATGCGACACAGGAATCCGCTGGCATCCCGCCGCTTGAATTTCGAGTCTCAGTGAAGTTATGATCAAAGTTCTGCATCTGTTTGGCAACAGGCACTTACGACCAAAATGAATGTTGAGTTCCGAGATGGCATGTCATTTCCGCAGTGTGAGTCCGGCGCGCTGGATTCGTCCACGCGAGTTCGCGGGCGGGTGATCTGCAATCGACTTGCTGTCCTGCTCCTTCTGGTAGGACTCGCAGCGCTGGCAGCAACTGCGAAAGACGGGCAATATCACCGCGCGTCGAACATCGAGCATCAGTCATCGCTGTCTACAAAGATGAATGTGCCACCGGCTCGGGCGATAGTGGGGTCGGCGGAACTGCAGAAGGTAGCTCGCCTAATCGCATCGAAGCCACGGCCGACCTTCCGCGCACGATTCAAACCTGAACCGCTGCCGACGGAATCGGTGGGTGTAACGGTCGCAATGCAGCAC
>JBAPOM010000140.1:0-11514 GCA_049279635.1 Candidatus Acidiferrales bacterium | reverse complement strand
GTCACGAAGGGTGGGGAATATATACGGAAAGAAAGGTCAAAGAGAAACTGGCGAAGGCGACCTGGTTATTGTTATTACCCCGGTTGTTGCCACCCCAGTTGTTACAGACCCCAATTGGGCCCACCGTGGCAGGAGCCGACGCCCTGGTCGGTGAAAGTAGCCGGTGTCCCGGCAGGCGCTACAGGAGCTTGCAGTGCCGACTGGAAATACCACTTGTAGCCGTTCGGCTCAAGCGTCAGGGCCATTACACCCCAGAAGTTCCCGGTTGACCCCCCCTCGAGATTCAATGCGTTGAAGTTCGGGTTGCCGGTAGGATCCTCTTGGTTTGTTTCGTTTGCGCCGCTCGTCATCGTGGTTGTAACGACCGGATCGAGTGTCTCGCCGCCCGTGCCCACGATGAATTCACGGATGCCATTTTTGGGATCGTAATTCCCGTCGGGGTCAAGGGGGCGGTAGTGGGCATAGAGGTGGTCGTGTCCGTTCAGCACCAAGTCGGCGTTGTGGTCGTAGAGCAGTTGCCAAAAGGCCTTAGCGGCAATGCCCTCTGGGGTGATGCCGTTAGTGGCGCTGAACGTGGGCTGATGCCAGTAGGCGAGTGTGCATGCGGAATGATTCGCCTCAAGATCCTTTTGCAGCCATGCGAGTTCGGCGCCAAACCAGGTGCCCGTGTCCGAACAGCCGCCCGGCTGTGTCGAGCACTCTATATTGAGCGAAATAAGGTGCCAGGAGCCGACATTGTACGAGTACCAGCCATCTCCGACTCCGACTGGGGCCGGTTTGCCGGCCGAGGGACCGTTATAATACGTTGCAGTTGCGAGTCCACCCGACCCCTCGAAGTGCCCCGCCTGTCCATCCGCCCGCGGAATGGGTTGGAAGGAGAGGTCAATAGTGGGGGTTGAGCCCGGACCGCACGCTGGGTTTGATGGGCACGGGTCCGAGATCGTAGCCGCCAGAGGCTGACCCGAATTACCATCAGTGGTATCGATCTGGAAGCCATTGAAGTAGGAGAAGTAGCCGTAGCCGGCAACGCCGGTCTCGCCATGCTCGTCATAAAACTCGTGGTTGCCAGGCGCGGGCCACGTGATCTTTTTAAAAGCGCCATACGTCAAATCAAACGACTGCTCAAAGTCCGAATATCGGCCAACCTGGTATTGCAGATCTCCGAGGAGCGCGACGGCGTCAGGCTTCATAGCCTCAATCTGATTCGCAGTGGCCTCCTGCGATTGCCACAAAGAATACGTCGGCGGCACTGTGGGCTTGTTGGTGCCTGCGTAGGGGACCTTGGGGTCGGTGCAGGTTTCTTTCGAAGACTCACCAGCCTGCTCCGTGCCTGGCTGGCAGGAGATGTCGCCAACCACCGCCAGCACGTGCGATTTACCCGTCCTTGGCCATGTGTTGTCGTTGGAATTTGGATCGCCATTGCCGTTCGAGTTTTGATTCTGTGCCTTTGCCCCACCCGCAAATACCAGCAGCGAGGCGGCTGCTACCATGAGCACTGCCGCTCGGAACCTTCCCCCGATCGTCTTCATGCGATTCCTCCCGTTCAGATTTGTGGTTGGATGTTGCCAGAGGGGGTGGTTTTTACCCCTTCAATATTTCCCGTGTATGTTGAATATGTGAAAAAGCCGCAACATGGATTACTTGGACGGTTGTTTAAGCCACCAGCAAAGCGGAATGTCCTTGACGCTACCGAGGGCTGAGAAGGCTCGCCGCAAGCGAATCCGTAGGCGATTCGTAAGGGTCGGTTTCAAGCTATGGCAGGTGGCGTACCCTCGAGAATTCATCGGCACGGGCTAATTTCACATCGTGAGGACGACGCGGAATTCGGCCTTGCCGCTCATCATGCGCGCGTAAGCCTCGGCGGCTTTCGCGAGCGGATACTTCTCGATCATGGGGCGCACGCCAGTCATTTCCGCAAAACGCAGCGCATCTTCGGAATCCGCCGGGATACCGGCCACCCAGCCCTGCAGGTTGCGGCGGTTGATAATCAGCTGGAGGGGAGTTACTTCGATGGGATCGAACGTTGCTCCTACCACCATCATCGTGCCATTCGCGCCGAGGCCGTCGATCAGCGACGACATCGCCTTCGAACTTGGGGCGGTGGCGAGAATCACGCGCGCGCCACCCAGCTTTTGCAGTTCGGCCGCGGCGTTGCTCGCGGCGCTATCGATATACACATGCGCCCCGAGTTTTTTAGCGAGTGCGCCGTTATCCGGCCCGCGCCCGATTGCCGCGACCCGGTAGCCAAATTTCTGCGCGAACTGAATTCCCAAATGACCGAGCCCGCCGATTCCCTGCACCGCGACCAGATCGCTCGGCAGCGCGCCGCTATGGCGGAGAGCGTTGAACGTGGTGACCCCAGCGCACATCAATGGCCCGGCATCGGCCGCGTCAAGCGATTCCGGCACGCTCGCAACCGCTTCGACCGGCGCGACCATGTATTCCTGATAGCCACCGTCGTAGCTGATCCCGCAGACCTTCAAGTTCACGCAGATGCCGAAGTCGCCGCGGCGACAATTGGGGCACGTGCCGTCCTGCCCGCCATGCCAGCCCACGCCGACGCGCTGGCCCTTCTTCCACGCCGTGACGCCGGCGCCGACTTCGTCGATCACGCCGGCGATCTCGTGTCCGGGGACGCGCGGGTAGGTGAGTCCCGGCCAGCCGCCTTCCTTGGTGAGCACGTCGCTGTGGCACACACCGCAGGCCTGGACGCGAATCCTCACCTGTCCCGGCCCCGGCTGCGGAATGTCGCGTTCTACGATCTCGAAATCGCCTCCGGCCTTCGGCACCTGCACTGCCTTCATTTTCGGCATCGATCTTGCTCCTCTCGCTCCCGGTGGCTTCGGCTCCTTCGCCCTTGGATGCACCAGCCGCACCTGAAGCTTCAGCGCTTCTTTAGGCGTTCGCATGGCGCGTCCAGGGGATATGATGTGTTCGTCCGACATTTCCGCGGGATGACTCAGTGATGAAATTTGGCGACGCGAAAGATTTCACGACCCGCATCCGGCAGGCGATGGGTCGTGAACCTGCCGATGTGGTGATCAAGGGCGTCACGATCCTCGATGTGGTGACCGGCGAACTCACGGCATCCGATATCGCCATCACGGATCGGACGATCACGGGCACGCTCGCCGAATACAACGGCCGCACGCTGATCGATGGCAAGGGCCTCACCGCCGTCCCCGGCTTCATCGACACGCACGTCCACGTGGAAAGCTCGATGATCACGCCGATGGAGTTCGACCGCTGCGTGCTGCCGCGCGGCACGACCACCGCCATCTGCGACCCACACGAAATCGCCAACGTGCTCGGCGAGCCCGCGCTCGCGTATTTCCAGAAATGCGCGGAGAACACGCTGATGGACCTGATGGTCCAGCTCTCGGCCTGCGTGCCCGCTTCGCCGCTGGAAACTTCCGGCGCGACTCTCGGTGCCGCAAGCCTGACGAAATTCGCGGACCATCCGAAGACGATCGGCCTCGCGGAGTTCATGGACATCGGCGGCGTGCTCTCGCTGAATCCGCAGACGATCGAAAAGCTCGTCGCATTTCAGGGCGACCACATCGACGGCCATCTGCCCGGCATCCGCGGCTACGCGCTCAACGCCATGGCCGCCTGCGGCATTCGCAACTGCCACGAATCGACCGACCTCGCGCAAGCCGAAGAAAAACTGCGCAAGGGCGCGCAGGTTTTCATCCGTGAAGGAACGATCTGCAAGGACCTGAAAGCGCTCGTCAGCCTCGTGACGACGCGGCTCTCGCCCTTCCTCGGATTTTGCACCGACGACCGCAACCCTCTCGAAATCGCGCGCGAAGGCCATATCGATCACCTCGTCCGCACGGCGATTCGCCTCGGCGCGGACCCACGCGACGTCTACCGCGTGGCGAGCTGGTCGGCCGCTCAGGGCTTCGGCCTGCACAAAAACACGCCGAAATGGCAGGCGCGCGGATTGATCGCACCCGGATATAAGGCCGACATCGTCCTGCTAAGCGATCTTGCAACCTGCAAAATTCACCGCGTCCTCAAAAATGGACGCACGGTGACGCCGGAGCTTTTCGACCGGCGCGCGCGCATCGAGCCGGTCGGCTACAACAGCGTCAAGAACCGGCCCGTAACGGCGGCTGATTTCGTGATCAAGGAAGGGGCGGACTCGCGCGACGGCGATCAGGACGTGATTGGCATCATCCCAGGCCAGATCGTGACGAAACATCTGCGCCTTCGCCTGCCACAAAACTGCGATGGCGAATTGCAGCGCGATTTCGAAAACGACGTTTTGAAGCTCGCGGTCGTCGAACGCCATGGAAAGAACGGCCACATCGCCGTGGGTTTCGTGAAGGGCTTTGGATTTCGCGAGGGCGCGATCGCCAGCTCGGTCGGCCACGACAGCCACAACATCAGCGTTGTCGGCGCAACAGACGAAGACATGGCCGCCGCCGTCAACCGGATTCACGAGAATCAGGGCGGCTACGTGATCGCCCGGGACAGAAAAATTCTCGGAGAAGTTGCGCTGCCCATCGCAGGTGTCATGTCCGACCGGTCCTTCGAGGATGTTTCCAAGGACCTACAAGGCTTACGCGAGGCCGCGCGCCAAATCGGCTCGTCGATCGAAGATCCAACGATGGTTCTCGCATTTCTCTCGCTCTGCGTGATTCCCGCGCTGAAACTGACCGATTTCGGCCTGGTTCGCTTTGCCCCGCCGCAAGACGAAGGCCCCGTTTTGATACACGATCAACGAGCCCTTCGCCGCCATCCGGGATAGCCTCGTCTCGTTGGCCATCCGCATCGCAGGTCCATACGTCACAGAAAGGCGTGATTTCCATCACAGCCAGAAACCTCGCGGACTGCGACTCTATCGGGGCCAAGGAAATTGAGAATATGCCCCGGGCCTATGACATTTTGCGAAAGCTGGAAAACGGCGAAGTGCTACCGATCGCGTCGCGCAATGATCTGGAGGAGGCAAAGCAACTCGCGGAGTCGCTGAATGACTATTGGCCCGCGGAATATATCGTGCGCGAGTGCGCGTCAGGCGCGGAATTCCACCTAAAACAACCAAGCCCCGCGGATCAGCGGCAGGGCGCTCAGAAACGGGAATACGTGATGTAGTGGGATTTGATTCTAGGGTTCTTGCGCGAATTCCTGCGTGATGTAGAGCGTTCCGTCCGGCCCGCTCGCGATCCCAACGCCAATGTGTGTGTATGCCGGGTTCAGGATGTTTCCTCGGTGGTTCTGCTGGAACTTGGGTTCGTCCATGAAGATCGCCTCTGCCTCTTCAACGTCGCGGCATTTGGCGATGTTCTCGCCGGTCGATCGCCACTGGATTCCCGCCCGCGAAACGCGATTGGATGGCTGGCTGCCGTCCATACCCTCATGACTGAAAAAACCTTCGCGCGCCATTTCTTCGGAGTGCAGTCGCGCGACCTCGGCGAGCCTGCCGTCCCACTGGAGCGGCCGGGCGCGGCCCTTGGTTTCCTGCTGCGTGGACGGGTCGATCCGATCGTGGTTCACCAGGTCCAGCATCTGTACCTCGAGATGGTCGGTGCGCGCACGGTAGTTCGCCACCGGCAGAATTTCCTGTGCGCCGAGCGAAATTCCGAGCATCCCAGCACCAAGCAAAACGGCCAGCAAAATCGCTGGGCGCGGCCCCAATAGCCTCGAAACAAACGGGATAGCCTGTCGAGTCGGAGTAGTCATGGGCAGTTCTCCCACTCCGAGAGGCTACCTTTATGCTTTGGCGGAAGACACTAGACCAAAGGACAGTTTTGGTAGGGGTACGAGCGGACAGCTGAAATCTAACCTTCAGGCTATTGCCAACGGAATGGCCTTCTTCCACTTGCCTTGGGACTTCAGGATCAGCTCCACGACCTCGCGGATGGCGCCGTGGCCCCCCGCGACCGTTGTCACGTAATGCGCGGCACGCTTCACTTCCACGACGGCGTCGCCGACTGCAACCGCCAGCCCAACGCGCTCGAGCAGCGGCAGGTCCGGCAAATCATCGCCGACGTACGCCACTTCTTCATCGGTCACGCCGGCCCGAACGAGAATCCCCTTGTAAGCTTCGAGCTTCTTCGGTTGGCCCTGCACCACAAACTCCATCGAGGCCTCACGGGCACGGCGAGCGTTCGCCGGCGAATCGCGCCCGGTGATAAAGCCTGTGCGCAGCCCCATGATGCTCGCGAGCTTAATGCCGGCGCCATCGTGGGCGTTGAACATCTTCATCTCGGCCACGCTGCCATCGGGAAACGTCTGCAGGCAGACGAAGCCCGGCGTCATCGTGCCATCCACGTCCATCAGCAGGACGCGAATCTTGCGCGCGCGGCGCATCGCTTTCGCCGGGAATTTGATTTCGCGGATGGGCATGTCAGAGTCAGAAGAGCTGCAGAGTCCAGAGGTCGTGGATATGGACCACGCCCTCGACGCGTCCCTCGGCGTCGACCACCAGCACAGACGTAATTTTCTTCTCTTCCATCACGCGCAGCGCCGCGGCGGCGAGCTCCGTGCGCGGGAGTGTGACCGGATTTTTCGTCATGCAATCGGCCGCTTTCAGGCCGAGCACATTTTCCTTGCGTTTCTGCATCACGCGGCGCAGGTCGCCATCGGTGATGATGCCGAGCAAACGCCCATTCGCGTCGGTGACGGCGGCCATGCCAAGGCCCTTGCGGCTCATTTCATAAATCACATCGGGCATTTTCGTCGCTGCATCGACGCGGGGCAAGTCTTCGCCCGCGTGCATCAGCGCCTCAATGCGGCGCAGCTTCTTGCCGAGGCGCCCGCGCGGGTGAAGGGCCGCGAAATCGTCCTGCTGGAATCCACGGCGCTCGAGCAGGGCGATCGCGAGCGCGTCTCCCATCGCCAGCGCGGCCGCCGTGGACGCGGTCGGCGCGAGATTCAGCGAGCACGCTTCTTCCTTGACGGCGATATCGAGCACGATGTCGCTCGCCGTCGCGAGCGTCGAGCGCGGATGCGCGGTCAGCGTGATCAGCGGGACGCTCAGGCGCTTCGCCGCCTCGCTCAGCTCGATCAATTCCTCCGTTTCGCCGCTCGATGAAATCGCGACGAGCACGTCGCCCGCCGTCACCATGCCGAGATCGCCGTGCAACGCTTCCGCTGCGTGCAGGAACATCGAAGGCGTGCCGGTGCTCGAAAATGTTGCCGCCACTTTGCGGCCGATCAGCCCCGATTTGCCGAGCCCGGTAACGATCGCACGTCCCTTGCACGCGTGTAAAAGCTCGACGGCCTTTTCGAAGCGCGCGTCCAAGCGGTCGATCAAGCCTTCGATCGCCTCGGCTTCGATCTGCAAGACGCGCTTGGCCGTCTCGATGGCCGATTTCGCTTTCGGCGCGTTCGCTACGCGAGCTTTCACGACGGTCGGCTTCGGCGTCATCGGGGCAGATCCCATTCGCGAGCAAGAGCCGCAAGCTGCGCGATTTTTTCGAGCAGGGGGCGAAGCTGGCCGAGCGGCAGAGCATTCGTGCCGTCCGAAAGCGCTTTCGCGGGATTCTCGTGCACCTCAAGGAAAATTCCGTCGACGCCTATGGCCGCTCCCGCGCGCGCCAGCGGCTCGATGAATTCCGGCTGGCCGCCGCTCGACTTCCCTTCTCCACCCGGCAGCTGCACCGCGTGCGTCACGTCGAAGACCACCGGATAGCCGAGCTTGCGCATGATCGGAAACGAGCGCATGTCGACCACAAGATTCTGGTAGCCGAAAGACGCGCCGCGCTCGGTGAGGATAATTTTCTCGTTGCCCGTGGCCGCCACTTTTTCGGCGGCGTTGCCGATGTCCCACGGCGAAAGAAACTGCCCCTTCTTGATGTTGACCACGCGCCCCGAGCGCCCCGCCGCAACGAGCAAGTCGGTCTGGCGTGAGAGGAAGGCGGGAATCTGCAGCACGTCGCAGACTTCCGCCGCTGGCCCAACATGCGCCACTTCGTGAACGTCCGTAAGGATCGGCAGGCCCGTGCGCTTCTTGATCTGCGCGAGGATGCGCAGGCCCTCCCGCAGTCCTGGGCCGCGATACGACGCGACCGACGAGCGGTTCGCCTTGTCGTACGACGCCTTGAAGATCAGCGGCACGCCCATCTCCGACGCGACGCCGCACAGCCGCTCCGCCATCATCATCGCGTGCGCCTCACTCTCGATCACACACGGCCCCGCAATCAGGAAAAGCGGCGAGCCTCCGCCAATCGTGAATTTGCCGACGTCGAAGCTGCGCGATGGTTGCATTCGATGCTCAAGCCTATGCGGCTTCGCGGCTCTTTTCAATGCGGAATTGGCCGCGATGTGGCGATGCAATCCCCTCGAACCTGTGATAGATATTCAGCTGCCGTTGTAAGCGAGCCCCATACGGGAGTTGGCTTGCCGTCGCCGCTTGGAGGTAGAATACGCCATGAGCCAAGAAGCGAATAAACTCCTCAAAAAAGCCTTAACGCTGCCCGTCGCCGAGCGTGCCGAACTGGCGGGATCGTTAATCGAGAGCCTCGACAGCTCGAAGGACAAGTCGGTTCGAGCCGCCTGGGAGGCGGAAATTGCGCGGCGCATGAAGGAGCTCGACTCCGGAAAGGCCAAGCCGATTCCGCTCCGGCAAGCCCGCAGACGTCTCGCTGCAGCGATCGAATGACCGCAAGGCGTGTCTCGATACATCCGGCAGCACTGGAAGAGGCCGAAGCCGCCGCTCGCGCGGCGGTCAGATTCGTCGAAGAAATCGATCAAGTGATCGGTGGAATTCTCGCTGCGCCACAACGGTGGCAGCGCGACCCGGGCGGCACTCGCAAGGTAAAGCTCCCATGTTTTCCGTTCCTGATAATCTACCGCGAATCGAACGGCACCATACAGATCTTGGCCGTCGCGCACGGGCGACGGCGTCCTGGCTATTGGAAAACAAGGTTATAGGTTGGAGGAAGCCCTAAATGACCACCGATTTAACGAACACTGTCATCGAGGCTGCGGACATCACTGCGATCACACAGCTGATCCTGCGCGAGCGAGAGAGCCGCGACCTTGCGCGGTGGGAAACGATGCGCGAGTGCTTCTGGCCGGATTCGCTGGTGCGCGTGAGCTGGTTTCGCGGCAACGGCCCGGATTTCGTCACAGGCTCGATCGACATGGCGCGCCGCGGCATCCCGGCGAAGCACCGACTGGCTCCGATCCTTGTGCGGCTCGCCGGCAACCGCGCCGTCGCGAGCATGCACGGCATCATCGATCTTCCCGTCACAATGAAAGGCGTTGGCGCCACGCTCTCAACTCACTCCCGCTTTCTCTATCACGCCGAGAAACGCGACGGCCGTTGGGGCCTCATGGGCTTCGACGCAATCTACATGCGCGACGAGCTGGTGCCCGACCTGCCGGGCCAAACCATTTCGATCGATCCCAACGAAGTGAAGGGCTTCCGAAAATCGTACCGGCTGCTGTCCTATTACCTGCACAGCCAGGGATATCAAGTCGATTCGAATTTGCCTGGAGAAGACCGCCCCGAAACGGCGCAGATGTTGTATCAGGAACTATTTACCTGGGCTGGGCTCAACGTTCCCAAGTAGTTGTTTCTAATAGACCTACGCTAATTTGAGTCGAGCTCTCGCTACCAAAGGCGAAATAATGGCGAAAACAAGTGTGGTCAAAAGGTGCGGAATGTGGTATTATGAAATACAGGAAATACCTTAGACCGAACGAAGAAACTTTTCGGTATGATCCGGCATCGGATAGTTATCATGGCTAAAGATAAAAATCTGAGTACAGGCAATCGTAAGGGATCGGGACGGTTAGTTCCAACGCGTCCGACCGGGGTTGAATACCGGGTTCAGTACGGCATCCACATCGTCGATGTGGGCAACCAGCACGGTCGTGGTCAGCGCCCGACGAAGTGGGAGAAGTGTTCCGTGCGCCCGGCAAACGCCAGCCGCATCCCGCAGGGGGATTATTTCCTTCATGCGGACGAAGGCGGCGTGTTCCAGGTGAAGTTCACCGGGAACGAATGGCAGTACCTCGCGGCAGCATAAAACAGATCGTTTCGTCTCAACGAACATAATTGAAAGGGCGCGGGTCTCCGGATGAGCATCTCAGAGGCTTCGCGCCCTTTCTTTTTGTCCGTCCTGCAACAGCTTCCCAGCGGAATTCCAACCGAAAACGAAGAAACGGCTAATCCGCGGAAGCCGCGTCGGCGTGGGGCTCGGGGGCGTGCGTCTCTGTTGCGGGAATATGCGGTTTCGACCGCGGGTCGGCTCCGGGCGCGAGCCGCTGTCGGCGATTTTCGAGGCTCGCGTCGACGAACGCCGCGAAGAGCGGGTGCGGCGCCAGCGGCTTCGACTTGAACTCCGGATGAAACTGGCAGCCGAGGAACCACGGGTGGTCGGGAATCTCAATGATCTCGACATACGTGCCATCGGGCGTGCGCCCGGTGATGCGGAAGCCGGCGTCGGTGAGCGTCTTTTCGTACTCGCAATTGAATTCGTAGCGATGCCGATGGCGTTCGGAGATTTCCGTGGTGCCATAGGCCTTCGCCGCAAATGAATCGGGATCGAGCTTGCAGGGCCACGCCCCCAGGCGCATCGTCCCGCCCATTTCATCCACGCCGAGCAGTTCGCGCAGCTTGTAGATCACGCGGTTGGGCGTCGAGGGATCGAATTCGGTGCTATCCGCGCGTTCGAGCCGCGAAACCTGCCGCGCGTATTCGATCGTGGCGCACTGCATGCCGAGGCAAATGCCGAAAAACGGCACCTTGTGCTCGCGCGCGTAGGTGATCGCGTGCACCATGCCCTGAATTCCGCGCTTGCCGAATCCTCCCGGAACCAGAATGCCGTCAACATGCCGGAGAAGACGCTCAGCAGTGGCGGCTGAGTCGATATCCTCGGCCTCGATCCATTCGATCGAAACATGCTGCCGGCTCGCCAGTCCTCCGTGAACCAGCGCTTCGCGCAGGCTCTTGTAGGCGTCTTCGAGCTGGACGTACTTCCCTACCACGCCAATCCGCACATCGCCCTGCGGGTGCTCGAGCGTTTCAAGCATGGCGAGCCAGCGGCTCAAATCGCGCGGCGGCGCCTCGAGACGAAGCAGGCGCAGAATCTGCTCGTCGAGGCCCTCGGAAGCGAGCGTCATCGGAACTTCGTATATGTTGCCGACATCCGGCGCGGAAATCACGCGGGATTGCGCGATATTGCAGAAAAGCGCGATTTTTGCCTTGAGGTCAGCGCCCAACTGGCGGTCGCTGCGGCAAATCAGAATGTCCGGCTGGATTCCGATGCTGAGCATTTCCTTCACGCTGTGCTGCGTGGGCTTGGTCTTTAGCTCGCCCGCCGTGGCGATAAATGGCACGAGCGTGAGGTGCGCGAAAACGACGTTCTCGGGGCCGAGTTCGAGGCGCATTTGCCGGATGGCTTCCATGAACGGCAGCGATTCGATGTCGCCGACCGTGCCGCCGATTTCCACGATGACCACATCCACGCTATCGGCAACCTTCCGGAACGCGGCTTTGATTTCGTCGGTGACGTGCGGGATCACCTGGACCGTTTTGCCGAGGTAATCGCCGCG
>JBAPOM010000139.1:0-15938 GCA_049279635.1 Candidatus Acidiferrales bacterium | reverse complement strand
ATTCCCACCGGAGAATTTCGCGATGTAAGAAGCTCGCCATTTGATTTCACTCGGCTCACTCCGGTCGGTTCGCGAATTGACGCGGACGATCCACAGTTAATCCTCGCCGTCGGCTACGATCACAATTGGGTACTGGATAACGATCCTAGCGCCCCCGAGATTCCGGCGGCGCGACTCTACGATCCGGCAAGTGGGCGGCGTCTTGAAATTTTCACCACTGAACCGGGAATACAATTTTACAGCGGCAACTCTCTGGACGGCAGCGTTCGCGGAAAGAACGGGGAATCCTACGCGCCGCGTTGCGGTCTGTGTCTCGAACCCCAGCACTTCCCTGATTCGCCGAACCACACAGACTTCCCGTCGGTCGTCTTGAGGCAAGGAGAGCGCTTCCGCTCGGCCACGACGTACAGATTCTCAACGTGATGGCGGCCGCGCCTAAATTTCAAGCGCCAATTCTAATTAGCCGCACGCGCGGGATGCGGTTCGCTCAGGTAGCGCGACGCAAATTCCAAGAACGCCGGCAAATTCGGCAAATCCGTGTGCGGACCTTCATGCTGGCGAAACGCGAGGTCGCCGTCGATCAAGGCGGTGCCGATCGGCGGCATCTCCGTCACTCCCAATCCCCGTTTTCCGAGCAGTTCGTAGACCGGCCCGGCTGCCACTTCGGCCATGAATTGCCCCTTATCGTCCACCCACGTGCCCTCGACGAGAGGCGAGCCGCAGCTGATGAACACGGGCCGAGGCACCGCCATCGCGACGAGTTCGTGCGCGTCCACCGGTAGATCGCTCGCGTTCAGCGGCCCCGCATACTTCAGAAAATTTCCCGCCATCCAGTGGTATTCACCGGTGGCTGCCAGGTTTTCATTAGCCTCGCCGAAATCGCGCCGGAAGAGCTTGGCTCCGCCCGCCCCCGACGAGCCAACCAGCGCAATCGCGAATCGCTGGTCGTAAGCCATCGTCACCAACGTCGCCTTCCCGTAGCGCGACAGCCCCTCGATGCCCACTCGCTTGGCGTCTACGCTCGGGTCGGTCGCAAAGTAATCGAGCAGGCGGCTCGCACCCCATGCCCACGCCCGCAAAGCTCCCCAATCATCCGGCTTGCGAGGCAGCCCCTTGTTGCACAGGCCGATGATTCCTTGAGTCAAGCCGGTGCCGTTGTCCGCCTGATAGCTCGTTGGGATGATGATCGCGTAGCCCCAGCCTTTGGCCAGCACCTGCTCCTGCCACGTCGGACCCGGCGGAGGGGCCGGAAACTTCTGCCCGCGAGCCTCCATTTGCGCGCGCAGCCGGGCCATGAACGCCGGATCGAATCCGAAATCGATCATCACCGGTACGCGCCCCGCGGCATTCGCCGGCGTCGTGAGCGTCGCCTGAATGTCCACAGTGATAAGCGGATACGACGAGTTGTCTACGTGCCCTATGAGTTTCTTCGTAATTACCGGCACGCCGCCGATCGTTTCGCGCGTTGTGTCCGCCACTTCCCAATTCACCTCGGGAGTGTCCTTCGGCACGCGCCCATAAACCTCTCGATCGAAATCTTCGACGATCTGGGGACGCCGCTCTTTCCACCACAACTTCGCCGTCGTCACCTTCTTTCCGTTGTTGAGCCTCAGCGAGTCCGGCAGTTTCGGGTACGGATTGGCCTTGGACTCGTCGGAATTCGCTGCATACGGCGAGGCGGGATCCGAGTCCCGGCCCCGGCGGAGCGAAGTGATGTGCAGCAAATCCATCATCCTCTGGTGGTCTTGTTCCGCTGTGAGCTGCACAGGCGGAGGAAGCGCGCGCTTGTCTGGAGACTGTGCGAAATCAGCGCCGCAGGCAAGCCACCCAACAATTACTATCAGGGCCAAGACAATCGAATAGGATGGCCACCGAATCGTTCGCTCGCTCGGCACGGATTCTCCTTCGCTGCGGCGCACGTAAGTTTTTCCGGACATGGCGGTCGCAAATAAGCGTCCCGAACATATCGCGTTCGATTGAGTCCTTCAAGGCTAGAACTCGATGCATTACCAGCCACCGCGTAGACACAATCCCGAAAGACCTGTTACCCTCGCCGGTCGGCGGCACGAGAGAATCCGGTGCCGAAGGCAATTTTTTTAAGGACGCGATGGGCAATAAACTCGAGATACGGTTCGCGATTGCGATTGCGCTTTCGCTTTTCGCTTCGACGGGCGGAACTGCAAGTGCGCAAACCCGTTGGGTGGGCTCGTGGGCTGCCTCTCAGCAGCTTGTCGAACAGCAGAACGCACTCCCCACAAGTTCTGCGCATGACGTAACCCTGAGACAGATCGTCCACTTGTCCCTCGGTGGAACGGAGTTGCGACTACATCTATCAAACCGCTTCGGCGCGGCTCCCTTGCACTTCACCGCGGTCCACATCGCCGACTCTGTCGCGGCTGACTCACCAAAGATCGTTTCCGGAACAGACAAGACGCTCACTTTCTCGGGGCAACTGGACGTGACCGTGCCCGCGGGCGCCGGCTACGTGTGCGACCCGGTGGAATTCCCAGTTGCAGCGCTGTCGGATTTGGCGATCACGTTCCACATCGACGCCGCGCCCGTGCAACAGACGGGGCATCCCGGATCGCGCGCGACGTCCTATGTAGCCCATGGCGATCTCGTTTCCGCTTCCGATCTGCCTCAGGCCACGCACCTCGACCATTGGTATTTCATCGCCGGAGTAGATGTCTCCGCTTCCGCGCAAGCCGCCGCCATCGTGGCGCTCGGCGATTCGATCACCGACGGCCACGGCTCTACCACCAATAGCAACAATCGCTGGACGGACTTTCTCGCCAAACGCCTGCAAGCCTCTCCGGCCACGCGCTTGCTTGCCGTGCTCAATCAGGGGGTTGGCGGAAACCGACTCTTGCTCGATGGGCTCGGTCCGAACGCCTCCGCCCGGTTCGATCACGACGTGCTCGCGCAGGCCGGCGCCCGTTACTTGATCATGCTCGAAGGAATCAACGATATCGGCATGCTGACGCACGATGGTGAGGTGCCCCAGTCGGAGCACGACGCGCTGGTTCGGCGCGTGCTCGTCGCATACCAGCAGATCATCACGAACAGTCATACGCACGGCATCGAGGCGATTGGGGCGACGATCATGCCGTTCGTTGGCTCCGAGTTCTATCATCCCGGTCCGGAAAGCGAAGCAGATCGGCAAGCGATCAATCAGTGGATTCGCGCTCCAGGCGATTTCGACGCAGTAATCGATTTCGATGGGGTGATGCGCGATCCCGAACACCCGGACCGCCTGCTTCCGGCATTCGATTCCGGGGATCACCTCCATCCATCGCCAGCAGGGTATGCGGCAATGGCCGATGCTGTTCCGCTGTCTCTTTTCGTCCGGGACTCGGCGGCTGTCGTTGAGGCGCCGCAGATTGCAATTACGTTCGACGATCCTGCCTCGCGTCGCCGGCCGGAGAGGCAGGATTTCTGAACTCTACTCTCTTCGTTTACCCAAAACGAACGCCCGATTGAATCCCGGCGAGCCCGGATGCTTTGCCTTCAGTTGGCGTGGTGTGTGCTGCCACCAGCGCCTGCCCCAGGCTCAGGCCGCCGTCGCCCGCGGGAACCTCGGAATGCGTGAAAACTTCAAAGCGATCTGATTCCAGCCTGCGAACTAAAGGCTCGAACATAAGCATGTTATTGAACGTACCACCGCTTAAACAGATCCGATTGATCGAGGATTCCTCGCGCAACAGAGACGCGACGCGCACGAACGTTTCGACCAGGCCGTTGTGAAATCGGCGGCTGATCGTTGCCGCGCACACGTTGCGGCGAAGATCTTCGACGATAGCGGCAAACAGCGGCGACGCATCGATCTGCCATCGCCCGTCCTGGGCGCGAATGGCGAATGGATAAGCAGCGGTTTCGACTGAGGGCCGCGCCGACATTTCGAGTTCAATGGCAGCCTGCGCTTCGTACGTCACTTCTTGGCGGATGCCGACTAGCGCCGCAACGGCGTCGAATAAGCGTCCGCAACTCGAGGTCAATGGACAATTCACTTCTCGCGTCATCATGTGCATCACCAGCTCTGCCTTGCCGCGATCGAGTCCTCGCACGAAGGGGGTGTCCAGGTTCAAGAAATCCTCGCCGAACGCTCGCATCAGATAGCTCACCGCCATGCGCCAAGGCTCACGAATGGCGGCCGCGCCTCCCGGAAGGGGAGCATAAGCAAAATGCGCCGCGCGCTCGAAACCTGCATAATCCGCGAGCAACGCTTCGCCACCCCAGATATGCCCGTCGCTGCCGTAGCCCGCGCCGTCCAGGGCTAGGCCAACCACGCGTCCCTCGAGCCTGTTTTCCGCCATGCACGCCGCTATATGCGCGTGATGATGCTGCACGCCGACGAGACGCACGCCTTTCTGCTGGAGAGCCCATTTTGTAGACAGATAATCCGGGTGAAGATCGTAGGCCACGGTTTCCGGCTCGACTTCGAGGATCTTCGAAAACTGCACGATCGCATCGCGGAAAAAATCGAAACTTTCGACGTTTTCGAGATCTCCGATGTGCTGGCTCAGGAATGCAAGGTTCCCGCGCGTGAGGCAGATGGTATTCTTTAGTTCGCCGCCGACCGCGAGAATCTGCGGAATCTCCCTGTGCAACCGCACGGGAGACGGCACGTAACCTCGCGACCGGCGAATTTGTCGTGTTCCTCCGGCCGAATGGCGAACAACCGAATCATCGCAGCGAAGCAGAATTTCACGGTTGTGCACCAGAAAAAGATCGGCGATGCCGCCCAAGCGTTCCACGGCCTCGCGATTGTCAATCGCAATGGGTTCTTCGCTCAGGTTCCCGCTGGTCATCACCAATGCCGGGAAGTCGCTGAGGGAAAAAAGCAAGTGATGCAGCGGTGTGTACGGCAGGAAGACCCCGAGATCGCTCTGGTTCGGCGCCACGTTCTCGGCGATTGCAGCACCCTTCTTCCATGGCAGCAGCACAATGGGGCGCTGCCGGCTGCTTAGCAGCCGTTCCGTTTCGGCATTGACGTGGCAGAACCTGGCGGCAGCCTCCAGATTGGGCACCATCACGGCAAACGGCTTTTCAACGCGCCGCTTGCGCTGGCGCAATCGCTCGACCGCCGCCGGATTCGTCGCATCCACTACGAGGTGGAAACCCCCGAGTCCCTTTACCGCAAGGATTTCGCCCGATCGCAGGCACTCGACCGCCGCGCCGAAAGGATCAGGTATCTCGATCCGATGGCCCTGGCCATCCCAGATTTCGAGATGAGGACCGCATTCCCAACACGCATTCGGCTGGGCGTGGAAACGGCGGTTTCGGGGGTCGTCGTATTCGGCGCGGCATTTGCCGCACATCGGGAACACCGACATCGAAGTCCGCGGCCGGTCGTACGGAATATCGCGCACGATCGTAAAGCGCGGGCCGCAGTTCGTGCAATTGATGAAGGGATAGAGATACCGCCGGTCGTGAGGGTCCAGCAACTCGCGAAGGCAATCGTCGCAGACGGCCACATCCGGGGAAATCAGTGCGCTGGCGTGATCGCCGGTGTGGCTGGCCAGAATTTCAAACGATCGATCCGGCTGGCACGGCATCTCGCGAACGATCACGCGAGCAATCTGCGCGAGGGCCGGCGCCTCTCCGGGGAGGCGCGAGACGAAGTCTTCGACCGCCTCCGGCGGGCCCTGAATTTCAATCGTCACTCCCGCCGGCGTGTTGCTGATGTTGCCGCGGAGGTTCCGGTCCGTCGCGAGCCTGTAGACGTACGGCCGGAACCCGACTCCCTGTACCAATCCCGAAACGTGGATTTCCTTGCGGACTTGCATGGCATTTCAGGACGCGGCGGCGGACACGCGCGTGCTTTCCCGCTTGCGATCGAGCCAGGCAACCCACTCCGCGATCCCCTCGCGCGTGACGCAGGAGGTTCGAATGATGTTCATATCCCGGTGAACGCGCCGCGCGTTTTCTTCGGCGGCGGCGATATCGAACGGCACGTGCGGCAACAGGTCCGTCTTGTTGAGGACCAGAAGTTCCGACTTGAAAAAAATCGAAGGATATTTGAGCGGCTTGTCCTCGCCCTCGGCGACGCTGAGAACCACGATCTTGGCGGCCTCGCCTAAGTCGTAGCTGGACGGACACACGAGGTTGCCTACGTTTTCGATCAGCAACAGGTCGATATCTTCAAGGCGCCAGTCGAGGAGCGCCTTTTCGATCATGCGAGCGTCGAGATGGCACGTGCCGCCCGTTGTGATTTGTTTCACCGGAAATCCAAATCGCGCCAGGCGTTTCGCGTCATTTTCCGTCTGAATGTCTCCGGTAAGCACGGCCACGCGCTCGCCGCGGCCAAAGCTTTCGAGCGTGCGCTCGAGAAGGCTGGTCTTCCCGGAGCCGGGCGAGCTGATCAGGTTGAGGCACAGGATATCGTGTTCGGCAAACCGCGCCCGCAAACGGGCGGCAATGAGGTCATTTTCGTTCAGAACTTTACGCTCCAGCGGCACGCGCTCCATCTTCGACCTCCATATAGGCGAGCTCGAGTTCATCGCCTCCGAGGAACTGCGAATCCAGCTTGCCACATTCGGGACACGCGAAATCATCTCGCGACGCGGCGTACGAATGCCCGCAGGCGCGGCATTGATAGCGTCGCGGGCAGTATTCGATTTCGAGCGCGAGCGGCTCGAGTTCCGTTCCACGCACGAGGGCTTCAAAACAGAAGCTCATCGCATCCGGATCAACGCCCGCCAGTTCGCCGATCCGGACGCCGACTTTGTGAATGTGGCCATTCGGAAAGCGGAGCGTTTCCTTGCGAATCACGTCGAGCACCGAATTGGCGATTCCCATTTCGTGCATCGGGCAGGTCCCAGCCGGGCCTCAGCAGATGCGCGGCAATTGATCGCCAGAGAGGAGATCGACGATCCGCGAGGTTCCGAGCCGCGTCCGCATGGTAACCATTTCCGCGTGGGAATCGGTCACTCTTCCGATGAGCCGTGCGTCGCGCCCCAGCGGATGGCGCTGCATTGCTTCGAGAATGGCGTCGGCTGCCCCCGGATCGACAATCGCCACGAGCTTGCCTTCATTTGCGACGTACAGCGGATCGAGCCCCAGCATCTCGCACGCGCCCTGCACTTCGTCGCGAATCGGAATCGCGCTCTCTTCGAGTTCGATCCCGACGCGAGAGCGGGCGGCAATCTCATTCAACGAACTCGAGAGGCCGCCGCGGGTCGGGTCGCGCAGGCAGCGAATCTTCGGGCTCGCGCGAAGCATGTCGGCCACAAGCGTGTGCAAAGCCGCCGTATCGCTCGCGATCGCACTTTCGAATTCGAGTCCTTCGCGCTGTGAAAGAATCGTGATCCCGTGATCGCCAATCGTACCGCTGAGCAGCACACAATCGCCGGGACGCGCCTGATCGGCCGAAAGGCCCACGCCAGGCGGAACCAGGCCGATTCCCGAAGTGTTCACGAATAATCCGTCGCCGCTTCCCTTTTCGACGACTTTCGTATCTCCGGTGACCACCACCACGCGCGCGATGGCTGCAGTCACGCGAATGGATTCCATCACCTGGCGCAGCGTATCGAGCGGGAAGCCTTCCTCTAGAATCAACGCCAGGCTCAGAAAAAGCGGCTCGGCGCCGCCCATCGCCAGATCGTTCACGGTGCCGTTGACTGCCAGCGTTCCGATGTCGCCGCCCGGGAAAAACAGCGGCTTCACGACGAAGGAGTCGGTCGTAAATGCAATCCGCGAGCCGCCTACCTCGACGATGGCTTGATCGTCCAGCCGTTCGAGCACCGGATTTTGCAAGGCGGGGAGCAGAATGTTCCGCAGCAGATCCCCGCTCATGCGGCCGCCGCTTCCATGGCCCAGCAAAACCGACTCCGTGGATGCAATCGGAACCGGGCAGCTCAGCGCCACGTCGAACTTCGTGCCGCGCGGCATCAGTTGCTCCCCTTTGCCGCCATCGTGTGCCGGCGATATCGGTAGTAGGCGGCGCAGGCGCCCTCGGAGGAAACCATCGGAGCGCCCAGCGGATTTTCCGGCGTGCAACGCGTCCCGAAAACAGTGCAATCGGTCGGCTTCTTCAGCCCTTGCAGCACCTCGGCGCTGATGCACTCCGCAGGCTCGTCCGCGGTCACTCCTTCGGTCCCAAAGACGCGATCCGCATCGAATGCGGCGTATTCTTCCCGAAGGCTCAGGCCACTCTCAGGAATTCCGCCGATGCCGCGCCACTTCCGGTCGCAAACCTCGAACACCTCGGCCAAAACTTTCTGGGCGAGCAGGTTGCCTTCGTAGGTGACGGACCGGACGTATTGGTTCTCGACCCCTGCGCGACCCTCCTCGAGTTGCGTCACAAGCATCAAAATCGCTTCCAGCAGGTCGAGCGGCTCGAATCCTCCCACCACGACCGGCACGTGAAATTCCCGGACGATATCGTCGTATTCGCGATAGCCCATCACCGTGCAAACGTGGCCCGGGCCAATGAAGCCTTGCACCCGGTTGCGCGGCGAGCTTAGGAGTGCTCGAATTGCCGGCGGCACGAGAACGTGCGAGGCGAGCATCGAGAAATTCTCGAGGCCTTCGCGCTTCGCCTGCCACACGGCCATGGCATTCGCCGGAGCCGTCGTTTCGAATCCGACGGCGAAGAAAACCACTTTGCGGCCGGGATTCGTGCGCGCGAACTTAAGCGCTTCGGTGGGCGAATAGACAACGCGCACGTCCCCGCCCTGTGCCTTCACGTGGAATAGGTCGGTACGGGAGCCCGGCACGCGGAGCATGTCGCCGTAAGAAATCAGGGTTACGTCGGGGCGCGAAGCAATCTCGATCGCTTTGTCGATCATCTCGAGAGGGGTGACGCAAACCGGGCAGCCCGGCCCGTGTACCAGCTCGATCCCGCCCGGCAGCATCTCGTCGATGCCGTAGCGCATCAGCGTATGGGTCTGCCCGCCGCAAATTTCCATCAGCACCCAGGGTCGGGTGACGCGCCGGGCCAGTTGGACCACGATTCCGCGGGCAATTTTCTCATCCCGATATTCGTCGAGATACTTCATACGTTTGTGCGCCTACGAATCTTCCAAATCCGACGCTAATTCGCCCTTGAGCAACCCCATCGATTCGAGCAGTTCGTAACTCCGCTCCGCCTCTTCGCGGTCCACGCGGCTGATTGCAAATCCTACGTGCACGATCACGTAATCTCCCACCACGGCCTCGGGAACAAAGTCGAGGCAGGTTTCCCGTGTGATGCCGCCGAACTGAACGCGTCCACTGCGAATTCCGTTGTTCACTTGGCTGCTGACGATCATTCCGGGTATCGCAAGGCACACGTTACAGGCCCTCCTCTTGGCAGGAATCGACCCTTCGCTGCGAAGACTGCGCGGCCAGCGACGATGACGCGGCGGACTCCAAACCAGATTGTCCCCACAGGTTTAGCTGCGCCAAAGCGGCATCCACGAAAGGCAAGAGCGCGGCCTCCACGGCGGGAGACAACGACGTGCCCCAATCCGTATTTGCTGGCTGCACGCCCAGCACAACGATATCTTGGGGCCGCGTCGATACGAGGGCGAGGGCCGCAATCAAGTCGGCAACGCCCAGTTGGTGAGCGCTGCGCCCTGTCTTCGTACCCAGCAACTCATTGCCACTCATCCGAGCGAGCGTTCCAGGCGCTTGGCCCGAGTTCATCGCATCGAGAATCAGAAGATAGGAGGCATCGCAGGCATAGGGGACCAATTCGAGCCCGATCGTCCCGCCATCCAGAATCGTGACTCCGGCCGGCACACGCGGATCGCTTTGCAGCAGCCTTGCGGCATGCACACCGACGCCCTCATCCGAGAGGATCGTGTTGCCGACGCCGATCACCACCGTATTCGAGGACGCCAGCTCTCCCATGTCACGCTCCCGAGCGGGTACTTTGACCGCCGGCGGGGATCGCGCGGACCTCTTTCGCTCGCTCCTGCAAATCCTCTTCGTCTTCTTCGGCGAGCGCTTCCTGCAACTCGTGTTCCGGGATGAATTTGTATCCGCTGAAGATGCTCTCCATTACGCCGTTCTCTTCCTCGATCGAGACGAGAATCGCCGTGTAGAGATGGTGAATAAAGAACATCCAGAAGCAGAACATCAGGAAGAAATGAATCTCGCGCAGCCATTGGATGTCCACAACGTGAGGAATCCAGCCGACAAAAAAGCTGAGCACCTTATTGCCGAGAACCTGCGAGTAGAGCGTGAGTCCAGTGATGATCTCCACGATCCCCATCCCGAAGACCGCGGCGTACGCGGCGCCCGCCAGAGCGTTGTGGCCGATATGGGGCTTCGGCGACCAACTCATGAACCCGTAATACCGGGACGTCTCGACAAAATCCTTCAGCCGCTTCTTTGTCGTCGGAATCAGCTGGTCCCAGCTAGACCATCGGTTACCAATAAACATCCAGACGACGCGGATCAGGATCGCGCAGAGGAACGCGAAACCGGAAAGCACGTGAACGAAGCGCATTGTTCCCATGACCCATGCCGTCCGACCGTGCGGAATGATGTACGGGGAATGCATGTAATAGCCCGTGATCGACAGCGAGAGGATCGTGGTAACGATGATCCAGTGCGCAAACCGCACGGGCCATTCCCAAACGTACACCCTGACCTGTTTGTGGGTGGGCTTTCTCCAGTCGGCTTCGTGTCCCCAGTGACGCTTCGTTTTTCTCACGGGCGATTTCCCCTGGCTCAGGCCTTCGCGCGAGCCTTCAACTGACCGGTGTCGTCCACCACGTGAACGGCGCATGCTAGGCACGGATCAAAGGAGTGGACGGTACGCAAAATTTCCAGCGGGCGCTCCGGATCAGCCACGGGCGTCTTGAGAAGCGCCGCTTCATAAGGTCCCCGCTGGCCGTGGGCATCTCGCGGTCCTGCATTCCACGTGGACGGGACAACCGCCTGATAGTTCTTGATGGCTTTGTCTTCGATCTCCACCCAGTGTCCCAGCGATCCGCGCGGTGCCTCGAAAAAGCCGAAGCCGCGGGCCGTATGGGGCCACGTGCTCGGATCCCACTTCTCCCCGTTGTGGATACGCACGTTGCCGCTTGCCATATTGTCGCGAAGCTCCTCGATCCAGCCGACAAGACGGCTCGCGAGAAGCTGCGTCTCCAGAGCGCGCGCAGCAACGCGCCCGAGAGTCGAAAACAGCGCAGTGGCGGGGGCCTTCAGCTTGGCGAGCGTGGCATCGACCAGCGCCTTCACATCCTGCTGACCTGACGCATAGGCAACCAGCATTCGTGCCAGCGGCCCAACCTCCATCGATTGATCTTGATAGCGCGGAGCCTTCAGCCAGGAGTACTTCTGATCCACCTGGAGGAAATCGTAGGGAGGCGTTGGTCCCGAATACTTCGGATTGGTCTCTCCTTCGTAGGGATGCTTTGCTACCTGGTCTCCGCCTGAGTAGTCGTACCAGGAACGCGCGACATATTCCGTGACGTTTGCCGGGTCCACCGGGTGCACCTTTGAGAGATCGCGATTCAGGATGATGCCCCGGGGCAGAAAGAAATCCGCCGGATCTTTGATGCATCCTTGCGGATAGCCGCCATAAGACATGTAGTTGCCGACGCCCGACCCGAGTCCGAACCAGTCCCGGTAAAACCCCGCTACCGCGAGAACGTCGGGAATGTAGACTTGGCTGACGAAATCGCCCGCTGACTTGGCCACTTCCAGCAGGAAATCGATTCGCTCGGGATTGATCGTCGCATTCGGCTCGTTCGGGTCGATCGAAGTGGCCATGCCGCCGACCAGGAATGTTTGTAAGTGAGGATTCTTGCCGCCGAGAACCGCATGGATCCGGATGAACTCCTTCTGGAACGTCAGCGCCTCGAGGTAATGCGCGACGGCCATGAGGTTCGCCTCCGGCGGCAGATGGTAGGCGGGGTGTCCCCAGTAACCCGCGCCGAAGAGGCTGAGCTGTTTGCTCGCAACCAGCGCGGCGACGCGATCCTGCACGCCCTTGAAATACTTCGCGCTCGACATCGGCCAATCGGAGATCGATTGCGCGAGCTGCGACGTTTTTGCCGGATCCGCCTTTAGCGCGGAGACCACGTCCACCCAATCGAGTGCATGAAGATGGTAGAAGTGAACCACGTGGTCCTGGATCGTTTGTGTCGAAGCGATGATGTTGCGGACGAGGCGCGCGTTTTCCGGAACTTCGATGCCCAGCGCGTCCTCCACCGCGTTGACGGAGGCGAGCGCGTGAACCATCGTGCAGACGCCGCAAATGCGCTGCGCCCAGATCCATGCTTCCCGCGGATCGCGTCCACGCAAGATCAGTTCGATTCCCCGGAACATCGTGCCGGAACTCCACGCGTCCGAAATCACCCCGCCTTCCACTTGCGCTTCGATGCGAAGATGCCCTTCGATTCGGGTGACCGGATCGACCACAATCCGCGCCATGGATTCCTCCTAATCTCCGCGAGAGTCTTTCGGCTCGTCGGTCTTTTCCGCTGTTTTCGGCCGAATTCTGTCGCGCACAAAATTACCGGCCACTTGGGCGACCATCGCCGCTGCAACCACGCCGGTGCCAACCCATCCAATTTCGGCTGCGGTGACGTCCACTCCAAATCCGGGCACCGACGGCAAGCGCTTGTAGAAAGGCGATTTCGTGTCCCAAAAACGGTGCGAGGCGCACGCGATGCAGCCGTGGCCCGACTTTACCGGCCAACTCGTTCCATCGTTCCAGCGGACGGTCGGGCAGTTGTAAGTCGCTTCGGGACCCTTGCAGCCCATCTTGTAAAGGCAATAGCCCTTGCGATGGCCTTCGTCGCCCCATTCCTCCACAAAACGCCCCGCGTCGTAGTGGGCCCGGCGTTCACACTGGTCGTGGATGATATTGCCGTAGGCAAAGAGAGGGCGGTTGTACTGGTCGAGAGCCGGCATCTCGTGGAACGTGAGGTAGTGGGTTAGCACCGCGGCTGTATTCGCGGGATTGTGCGGGCAGCCACCAAGATTAACAACCTTGAGGCTCGGCACGGCTTCCTGCAGCCCCACAGCGCCGGTCGGATTGGGATTCGCTCGAACCAATCCTCCATCCCAGGCGCAAGCGCCGACGGCAATATTCGCGGCCGCATTGGTGCAGACGTGGGTCGCAATGTCGAGAGCGGTCTTACCTGCAATCGTGCAGTAGACGCCGCCGTCCGCCGTCGGGATCGCGCCTTCCACGACCGCGATGTATTGGCCCTTATTCTCGCGAACCACCCGTTCGAGGGCTTCCTCGGCCTGTTTGCCCGCGCCCGCCATGATCGTTTCGTGATATTCCCAGGAGAGAAGCTCGAGCACGAATTCAGCGACGGTCGGGTTGCTCGAGCGCAGCATCGATTCGGTGTTGCCCGCGCAATCTTGAAACTCGAGCCAGACAAGGACCGGGCGCGTCGTCTGACTGAAGGCTTTTTCAACGGCCGACACATACCGCGGCGGAAGGGCCAGGGTCGCGACCATCAACTCGCAAAACTTGACGAATTCCCGCCGGGATACGCCGCGCGCCTGCAGCGCTGCTGGCAGCGCATGTCTGCTTGACTTCATCGTTTGCCTCCCCAAAACAAAAGGCTGCGAGGATTTTTCAGAGGAGATCGGGGATTGACGTCGGTCGATTTATGAAAAGACGGTTGCCGCAAACGCTCTTTGCGACGGGGCAGCTCGCCAGGAGATCCGGTATGCGCGAACGACATAAAATGCCAACGGCTCTCAGCACTGCGCATTGTTCTGAACTCCTCTTCAGAACGATTGCACACTTCGCATTCCATAGAATACGCACGAGTATCACGTGAGGTCGCTCTTGTCTGTGATACAAGTCACAGGCTCGCAGCATAAGATTTCCCGAGTCTTGCGCTTGGACGGAGAAGTAATTCCAACCTTCTGTCCCAGAACGGGGCGGTCGCAAAAGCTTCTCTGTCTCGGGGCGGCAGTGACGGACCTGGAAAGGAGAGGACTTTAATTCTGGCGTACGTGAACGGGCGGCATTGAATACGGGCGGCCAACTGAAAGCGGGACCAGCTGCTCCGTGAGAGCGGTGCTCCCAACGGGCGCCAGGATTGGATGGCCACCAAGACACTCGCCGGACTTCGGGCACTCCGTGCAGCGCGCCGAAGGCAGCGCTTCCGGGTTCAGCCGTGGCTCGGCGCCCAGCCAGTAAAGCCCGTTAGCCATCACGCAAAACCCCGTCACGGCGAACCACACCATAGCTCCACCCACGAAGCCCGTGAACAGCGTCGCCCATTTGCTGAAAAAAAGCACGATCAGCGACGCGACGGAGATGTTGATGCCAACGAAAAGGTAGATGCGCCGCTCAAGATACCACTTGTCCGTCTTCATGCGATACCAGCGCGTGATCCGCTCGGAGCCGAGCATCGACGTGAAACCAAGCAGCCGCAGCACATTGCCCACCGGGCAAAATCCCGTAAAAGCCACATTGATCGAAACGAGTCCCGTCGCGATGACTCCCAGGATCCAAGCACGATTCACCACTAACGCCATCGTTGTGCTCGCGAGCAGAACGATCCCGGCGATCAGCCAGACGGTCCGCTCAATGTACCAGCGGTCCGTCGGCACGATGTAAACGCCTGAGCGCAGCTTCATAGTTCGGCAAATATATCAACGCAAAAAAGCGAAAACAAGCCAATATTCCAATTGGAACGAGCCGCATCGGCCTTTCCATTTCAATGAAGGGCAAGCATTTGAAGTGGCGCGCCCGGAGGGACTCGAACCCCCGACCCTCTGCTTAGAAGGCAGACGCTCTTTCCAACTGAGCTACGGGCGCCTAATTGATTCTAAGAGATTTCCGGCTCGCGAAACCATCATTTGTTACGTTCCTACCCCTCACTGTGCCAGAACTGTGCCAGAATTCCTAAATCCTGGTACAGGCTGTGCCACTAAATCAGGCATCTCGTTCGCGTGGCGGTTCATTTTAGCCAAGGCCTCTCGCTGCATCTGCAACTTCATTCGCGAATACTTCTTGAAAACTTGCGAGTCGCCCTGGCGGAGCAGCTGGGTGACCCACTCGTCCGCCACTCCGCCGGCACTCAGGCGCGTAGCATAGGTCGAGCGGAGATCGTAGATTCTGAAGTACGGAACGCCCGCCCGCTTGAGAGTGAGTCGCCACACGGTTCTCAATGAATGTTGGCACCCTTCCGAGTTAAGGTCGCTCGGAAACAGATACTCCCCCGGTCCCGCAAGAAGCATCTGGCTCCGAAACGCCTGGATCGCGACTTCCGTCAACGGTAGTTCGGCCACCCCGTTCGGTGTTTTGGAATCAGGAATCCAAACGGTTTTGTTGAGAAAGTCCACTTGGTCCTTCTTCATCGGAAGGAGTTCCTTGTACACGCGCAATCCCGTCTCCGAGATGATGCGAACGATGTTGCGCAAGTACTCCCGCGCGTGGGCTTCGATGCGCTGTTGCTCCGACCAGGATACGTAGTGAGGTCGAAACAGTCCGTTAAGTGTGACCGGAAATTCGACGCCCGAACACGGGTTCGAGGGGATCAGTTTCTTTCGAACGGCCACATTCAGCATGCGTCGCAGCACCCGAAGTTCTTGATGAACCGTTGTTGGCTTCACCATTCGTCGCCCTTCGCGGTATCCGAGACGAGTTGCGATTCGGATTCGCTGACGAAGCCGGTCTCGGAGATATAGCTCGATTTCATCAGCGGTTAGCGTCGCCAGAGTCCGAGTAGCGAAGGCCCTGTTCAAGTGCTTCACTGCCCGAAGATTGGCTACGTGGGTTTTGATGGTTCGGAAGGGCGGCTTGGAATAGTTCTCCATGAAAAACTCCGTCCATTTTCCGAAAAGAAGGCTTTCTCCTTTTCGGATGATTTGTAGAGTGTTTCCGTCTCTGGCCTGAAGCCGCTCCCGAAGTTTCTTCTGGGCCTCCTGCCAGTCATCGGTAAAAGTAGACTCCCTCCGGCGAGTGCCGTCCCGTTCCCGGTAACGCATCCACCAGAATTTCGTTCCCTTTCGCCGAAAGACAGTGC
>JBAPOM010000138.1:0-26906 GCA_049279635.1 Candidatus Acidiferrales bacterium | reverse complement strand
TATTCAGTCTGGTGCACGGCTGGCGGGAAGGGAAGCTGGCGCCGGGGATTTCGGAGTGAAACGGACGCAAGTCAATTGCCGTCTATCCAGTGATATAGAGAAGAGACAAAGAGAACATGGTTGATCGGCAGGAGGGTGGCGCACCGGGTCCGAACGCGCCGCCTGACGGAGTTGTACACACCGGATCGAAACACGGAGCGTTGATCGCGGTCGTCGCGCTGCTGATTGTGGCGGCCGTCGTGATCGCCGGCATCGTGCCGCGGCTGAAAGCCAGAGCCGCGCTGCGCATCACGACGTATGAAAACGCCATTCCGACGGTTAACGTGATCCGTCCGAAAATGGGCGCGCCGCAGAACGAGATCGTTCTTCCCGGCAACATTCAGGCATTCAACGATTCTCCGATTTACGCACGCACGGATGGCTATCTGAAAAAGTGGTATGTGGACATCGGCGCGCACGTGAAAGCGGGCCAGTTGCTCGCGGAAATCGAGACGCCGGAGGTCGATCAACAGCTCGATCAGGCGCGCGCCGATCTGAATACGGCGCAGGCGAATCTTCAGCTCTCCAAGATCACGGCGGAGCGGTATCAGGGGCTGGCGCAGAGCGACTCGGTGTCGAAGCAGGACGTCGACAACGCCACCAGCGATTTCGCCGCCAAGAAAGCGATGGTCGCATCCGCGCAGTCGAACGTGGGGCGGCTCGAAGAATTGCAGGCGTTTGAGAAAATCTACGCCCCGTTCGACGGTGTGATCACGGCGCGCAATACCGATATCGGCCACCTGATCAATTCCGGCGCCGGTTCGCCGGCAACCGAACTCTTCCACCTCGCCGCCGTGCAGGAATTGCGCGTCTACGTGAACGTGCCGCAGGAGTATTCGGTGTCGGCCAAGCCGGGGCTGAAGGCCGATCTGACGCTCCAGGAGTTTCCGGGCAAACGCTTCCCCGGCACGCTGGTGCGCACGGCCGACGCGATCGATCAGGCCTCGCGAACGCTGCTGGTGGAAGTCGACGTGAACAATCGGACGGGCGAGCTCTTGCCGGGTGCATACGCCGAGGTGCACCTCAGTGTGCCATCCGGCGCGCCAACCTACCTTCTGCCGGTGAGCGCTTTGATTTTTCGTTCGGCCGGCCTGCAAGTGGGCACGGTTCAAAATGGCGACAAGACAAAGCTAGTGGACATCACTCCGGGTCGCGACATGGGCAACGAGATCGAGGTCGTCTCCGGTCTGAACGCGGGAGATTTCGTCATTGTAAATCCGCCGGATTCGCTGATTTCGGGCGAGACGGTTCGAGTCGTTCACCAGAGCGCTTCGCCAGGCGGGACGGGGAATGCCGCATCGAGTAATCAGGAGTAATTCGTAGTACTCTCTCGGTTGAAAGAAGCTTGAAATAGATAAGCCTGCGGAAACGAAGGGGGAATGAAACTTGAGGAGGGAATCGATGAGACGCTTCTATCAGGGTTTGGCAATTGCGATCGCGCTGAGCCTCGCGCTGCTGTTTGTTGTCACGGGCATGGAACGAGCCGCGCGTGCGCAGGGCGGCCCGCCGCCAACACACCCCGTGGACCCGAACGCGAAGCCCGGCACTCCGGGCGTGTTTCAGGATTACACATCTGAAACACCGGGCCACATGCATCACATCACCGCGAAGGATCTGCCGGACCCATACGCCACGAAATCGTCGGCTCTGTTTGGCCGGCCGGTCCCGCGGCCCGATAACGTTTGGCCGCAGGCTCCCGAGGGATTCAAGGTCGACCTATACGCGACGAAACTCGACTTTGCGCCGCGTACCATTATCAAAGCCCCGAACGGCGACTTTTTCATCGCGGCCACGAACCAGGGGAAGATCATGGTGGTTCACGGCATGACGGCCGACGGAAAGGCCGATCAAATCGTGGAATTCGCGAGCGGCCTCAAGCTGCCGTTTGGCATCGCGTTCTATCCGCGCGGCCCGAATCCGCAATACGTTTACGTCGGCGACACCGACGAAGTGTTGCGCTTCCCCTATAAGAACGGCGACCTGAAGGCGACGGGCCCCGGCGAAGTGGTGGTTCCGAATCTTCCCGCCGGCCCGAATCACTTCGCGCGCGGCGTCGTCTTCTCGCTCGACGACAAGCACATGTTCATCTCGGTCGGCTCGCACTCCAACGTTCCGCCGGCCACCGATCCCGATCCGGATCCGCTCGAATTCCACCGCGCCGATATTCTCGAGGCGAATCCCGACGGCTCGGACCTTAAGGTCTACGCCTATGGAATTCGCAACGGCTCCGGCGTCAACATCAACCCCACAACGGGAGAGCTGTGGACCTCCGTCAACGAGCGCGACGAAATCGGCGACAATCTTCCGCCCGATTACATCACGCACGTGCAGGAGGGCGGCTTCTACGGCTGGCCGTGGTATTACATGGGCGGCAATCAGGACCCGCGCTTCCCGGGCGCGCATCCTGAGCTGAAGGACAAGGTGATCGTGCCCGACATTCTCATGGAACCGCACGATGCCTCGCTCAACCTCACGTTCTACGAAGGCAAGCAGTTCCCGAAGCAGTACAAGGGCCAGCTCTTCGCCTGCGAACACGGCTCGTGGAATCGTTCCGTCCGCACGGGCTACGAAGTAATCATGGCGCCCATGAAAGACGGACACGCCCTCGGCAGCTACGAGGACTTCCTGACCGGCTTCGTTCTTCCCGATGGCGGTGTCTGGGGACGCCCGGTCGGGGTCGCGGTGGCGGACGACGGCTCGATGCTGGTGACGGATGACGGCTCGAACTCGATCTGGCGCGTCACCTACACCAAGAAATAGACAGCCAGTGCGCCACATCGTTCGACCGGATTGTTGGCATCGATGCATCCGCCGCGCGGCGGCCCTGATTGCACTCGGGCTTCCGCTCGGCGGCTGCACGGTCGGACCGAAGTACGTTCGGCCTTCGGCCGAAGTTCCGCCCGCGTACAAGGAAGCCACCAGCCCCGGCTTCACCGCCGCGCAGCCCGCCGACGCTCTCGCCAAGGGCAAATGGTGGGAGATTTACGCGGACCCCGAACTCAATTCGTTCGAAGATCAAGTCACGGCGGCGAACCAAAGCCTGAAAGCTGCGCAGGCACAATTCGCGCAAGCTCGCGCCGCCGTCCAAGTGGCTCGAGCCGCTTACCACCCTACTGTCTCAGGCTCAGCTTCGGGCGAGCGTCAGCGCGTATCAGCGAACCGGCCGCTTTATAGCAGCGTGTCTCCATCTAACTACAACGATTTTCAGCTGCCCATTGACGCCTCGTGGGAGCCAGACGTCTGGGGGCGCGTGCGGCGCACCGTGGAGGCCGCGCGATCCGAAGCTCAGGCGAGCGCTGCGGATCTTGCCGGCGTGGACCTAAGCCTGCACGCCGAACTCGCTCTCGATTATTTCGAATTGCGCGGGCTCGATTCGCAGAAGCAGCTTCTGGATTCGACGGTCGTGGCCTATCAGAAGACGCTCGATCTCACCGAGAGCCGCTACAAAGGCGGGATCGCTTCCGCTGTCGATGTGGCGCAGGCGCAAACGCAGCTCGAGACCACGCGCGCGCAAGACGAAGACACGGACGTTCAGCGCACCGCCTTCGAGCACGCCATCGCGGTTTTGATCGGCAAACCGCCCGCCGAGTTCAGCCAGATGCCCACGCCGCTCGCGGCGCCTCCTCCTACAGTTCCCGCAAGCATGCCCTCGGAGCTTCTCGAGAGGCGGCCCGACATCGCCGCGGCCGAAAGGCGCGTCGAGGAAGCAAACGCCAATATCGGTGTCGCCCGCTCGGCGTACTACCCGCAATTTCTGCTCACGGGCGAAGGCGGATTTGAGAGTTCGAGGCTCGGAACGCTTCTACAGGGGCCCGCGGGTTTCTGGGCGCTGGCGGGACAGGCCGCGGAACTAATTTTCGATGGCGGTGAACGCCACGGCATCACGGCCGAGGCGCGCGCGGCTTACGATGAGTCCGTGGATAACTACCGCCAGACGACGCTGAGCGCTTTCGAAGATGTCGAAAACAATCTGTCGGCCCTGCGCGTGCTGCAGGACGAAGCCAAAACGCAGGACGCGGCCGTGGCCGCCGCCCAGCATTCGCTCGATCTTTCGATCAGCCGCTACAAAGGCGGCGTCACAAGCTACCTCGAGGTCACCACCGCCCAGAGCGCTGCCCTTTCGAATGAAGTGACCGCTGTGAGTATCCTCACGCGCCGCATGGCCGCAAGCGTCCTCCTCGTCAAGGCGCTCGGCGGCGGCTGGAACGTCTCGCAGATCCCCTCAATGTGATTTTGCGCAGCGCCGGACGCGAAAACTTCTAATCCGGTTCCTGCGTCACGATGTGGACATCCACGGCGGGAGCATCGCGCAGGAAGCGGCTGATCGCGTTCATGTAGAGAATCTTGTGAATTCCCTCTACCGCGGTTCGCCCGAAGATCATCTGCGTGATGTGTTTTTCCTTGACGAAGCGAGCCGCGGCATCGGCGACGTTGTCGCCCTTCAGCCGCACCGTTTTCGCCCCCAGGCTTTCAGCAAACTGCAAGTTGGCGGTGAGCGCCGTCTCGTCGCGCGCGTTCCCGTTCTTGCCCGTATCCACGTGCACGGCGTAAAGCTCGGCATCCATCCGGCGCGCCATCCGCGCGGCGCGCGCGAGCAGATATTGCGCCCTCGGATTCGAGCTGATGCACACGGCGATCCGCTCGCGCACCGCCCACGTCCCCTGGATGTCTTTTTCCTCCATGTAGGACGAAAGGCTGCGATCCACCTGCTCGGCCACCTGCCGCAGTGCCAACTCGCGCAACGCGATCAGGTTTCCGCGCCGGAAAAAATTCTTCAGCGCCTGTTCCACCTTCTGCGTGTGGTACACGTCGCCGCGCTTCATGCGGTTCTGCAGCGCTTCCGGCGTCAGGTCGACCATCACCGTTTCGTCCGACAGCCGCAGCACCCAATCGGGCACGGTTTCGCGCACCACGACGCCAGTGATCGCGTTGACCGTCGGCGCTATGCTCTCGATGTGCTGGATGTTGACGGTCGATAGCACGTCGATCCTGGCGTCCAGGAGCTCGAGCACGTCTTCGTAGCGTTTGCGGTGTTTGCTGCCGGGAATATTCGTGTGCGCCAGCTCGTCAACCAGCGCCACGCCCGGCCTGCGCGCGAGGATCGCGTCGACGTCCATTTCCTCGAAGAGCGTTCCCTTGTAATCGATCTTTTGGCGCGGAATCACTTCCAGCTGCGGCACGAGTTCCGCGATGCCTTTTCGCCCATGAGTCTCGACGACCCCGATGACGACATCTTCGCCGCGGCTGTGCCGGCGAATCGCTTCGCTCAGCATGCTGTACGTCTTGCCCACGCCCGGCGCGTAGCCGAGAAAGAGCTTCAGCGAGCCCTTTGTTTTTTCGGGTGGCGTCGTGATCGCCAGCCACTCTTCAGGGGTCTTGGGCACGGGCTTATTCTCTTCGATGAGACGCTCGGAAAGCTAGGCCTCGATAGCGTAGAATGGCGCGGTGCGACCATCCATCCTCAACCGCATTCTCCACTTTGCGGTCGCGTTTGCCATCGTATTTGCCATCACGCTTTTCTACCGGCGCGTGCTTCCCTCGGTCAACGCCACGACGGTAGCGCTCACGTTTCTATTGTCCATTCTAGCCGTTTCCACCATTTGGGGCATGGCCGTTTCCGTCGCCATGTCGGTCGTGGCCACGTTCGCGTTCGACTTCTTTTTCCTCCCGCCGATGGGCAAGATTACGATCGCCGATCCTCAGAATTGGATCGCGCTGATCGCCTTTCTTGTGGTCGCCGTTCTTGCCAGCCGCCTTTCGACGAGCGCCCGGCAGCAGGCCGCGGATGCTTCCGCGCGCGAGCGCGATATCGAGAGGCTCTACAGATTCAGCCAGGGGCTGCTCGAATCCGGCAACGTGATGGAACTGCTCAACCGGATTCCCGCCCAGATCGTGGACACTTTTGAGGTGGGTGCGGCGGCGCTCTTCCTCGCCGAAAAGCAGAAAGTCTACCGCTCCGGCCCGGTCACTCCGCAGCTCGACACCGAGAGCCTCAAGGCGATCATGGTCCGCGCGGAGCCCGTGTTCGACGTGCCGAATGGAATCTGTTTCCTCCCCGTGCGGATGGGCGTGCGCGTGATCGGCACGCTCGGAACGTCCGGCTCGATTCTTCCGCGGCAAACCGTCGAAGCGATCGGAACGCTCATTGCCATCGCCATGGAGCACGCCCGCGCCGTCGAACAACTCGGCCAGACGGAGGCGGCGCGCCAGGGCGAGCAGCTGCGGACCGCCCTGCTCGACGCAGTCACCCACGCGCTGCGCACTCCGCTCACGTCCATCAAAGCCTCCGTGACAAACCTGCTTTCCAATCCCGGATTGGTGGAAAGTCAAAAACACGAGCTCTTGACGATCATCAACGAGGAGACCGACAGACTCAACCGGCTCGTCGGCGAGGCCGGAGAAATGGCCAGGCTCGACGCCGGCGAAGTGGAACTGCGGCTCGAACCGCATCCGATCGAGGACGTGATTTCCGCGTCGCTCGCGCACTGCCACACGTCTCTCGGCAATCGCGTGGTCAACGTCCACGTCGCCGCGAATCTGCCGATGGTGCGCGTGGACGTGGCGCGAGCGCGCGAGGCTCTCGTCCAGCTGATCGAGAACGCCAATCAATATTCGCCGCCCGACCGGCCCATCACGATCACCGCCGAGCTCAACGGAAATTTCGTGGTGACCAGCGTCGCCGATCGCGGCAGCGGCATCGACGATCCGGAGCAGGCGCTTATCTTCGAGAAATTCTATCGCGGCAAGGACCAGCGCTACAGCGTTCAGGGCACGGGAATGGGTTTGCCGATCGCGAAGGCGATTGTGGAGGCGCACGGCGGCGCGATGAGCCTCACGAGCCAGCACGATCGGGGCTCGGTCTTTTCGTTTACCCTGCCCATCGAGCGAGCGCGCGCGACCCATCCATGACGTCCGCCAAAGTTCTCATCGTCGACGACGAACCGCAGATCCGGCGCGTCTTGCGAACCACGCTTGCCTCGCACGGCTATACCGTCGTCGAAGCGCGCAGCGGCGATGAGGCCCTCGAGGAAATTCGCCACGAGCGCCCCGACTTGATCCTCCTCGACGTCAACATGCCCGGCCGCTCCGGCCTCGAAACGTGCAGCGAGATTCGCGCGACGAGCGACGTCCCGATCATCATGCTCACCGTCCGCAACAGCGAGCGCGACAAAGTGCAGGCGCTCGACGCGGGCGCCGATGATTACGTCGTAAAACCCTTCGGCGTCGAGGAGCTCATGGCCCGCATCCGGGCTGCGCTTCGCCGCGTGGCGCCCGCCGAGTCCATTCCGCCTTTTCTTTCAGCCGATCTGAAAATCGACTTTGAGAAGCGCACCGTCCTCGTAAAAGGGCAGCCGGTGCGCCTCACGCCGAAGGAATTCGAGCTGCTCCGCCAGCTCGTGGCCAATCAGGGCAAGGCCATGGCCCATCGTCGATTGCTCCAGGCGGTGTGGGGTCCAGATTACGGCGAAGAAACTGAATACCTGCGCGTCTTCATCAACCAGCTTCGCAAGAAAATCGAGCCCGACCCCCGCAATCCCCGATACATCACCACCGAGCCGTGGATCGGCTACCGCTTCGAGCGCCCTCATTCGGGCAAAAGCGCCAACAAGAGCGACTAACTATCATTGGCCGGATTTGTGCGCGTCCCGCCGCCATCTCTGCGCATCAATAACTTATCGCGCCGGCAGTTCCTCATGCTAGCGTGAGTGCTAGTGGAATCACTGCGAGGGGCGAATGGCGGCCCGGCATCGTGTGGTCATCATCGGCGGAGGATTCGGCGGCCTCAGCGCCGTGATCGCGCTGAAAAACGCGCCAGTTGACATCGCGCTGATCGACCGCTGCAACTTCCACCTTTTCCAGCCGCTCCTCTATCAGGTTGCCACCGGCACTCTTTCTCCGGCCAATATCGCCTCGCCGCTTCGCAATATCCTGAAAAGACAAAAGAACGTCCGCGTTCTTCTCGGCGAAGCCGTCGGGCTCGACGCGGCGAATCACCGCGTGATCCTCAGCGATGGCGCCGTCGATTACGACACGTTGGTGATCGCGACCGGCGCGAGCCATCAATATTTTGGCCACGACGAATGGGAGGAGTTCGCGCCCGGCCTGAAGACCATCGAGGACGCCACCGACATGCGCCGCCGCATTCTTCTCGCTTTCGAAGCCGCCGAGCGCGAGACCGATCCGGCAAAACTCCGCGCCTGGCTGACGTTCGTGATCGTCGGCGCCGGGCCCACGGGCGTCGAGCTGGCGGGCGCGCTCGGCGAAATCGCCAACGACACTCTTCGCCGCGACTTCCGCCACATCGACCCGACCACAACTCGCATCATCCTCGTCGAAGGCACGGACCGCGCGTTGCCCTCGTATCCGGCGAAATTGTCGGCGGCGGCCAAGGCGATGCTCGAGCGCCTCGGGGTCTCCGTACGCACGGACACGTTCGTCACCGGCATTCGCAAGGATTCGGTCACCGTTCGCATGGGCGACCACTCGGAGGAAATTTCCACTCGCACGATTCTGTGGGCCGCAGGCGTCCTGGCATCGCCGCTCGGACGCGTTCTCCATGAGCAGGCGGGCGCACCTCTCGATAAAGCCTCGCGCGTGATTGTCGAGCCGGATCTGACCGTCCAAGGCCATCCGGAAATTTTCGTGATCGGCGATCTCGCAAATTTCAGCCACCAGACCGGAAAGCCCTTGCCGGGCGTCGCCCAACCGGCGATTCAGGAAGGCCGCTACGCAGGCCGCGCGATTGCTTCGCGCCTGCGCGGCGCAAAAGCCCCGCCGTTTCACTATGCCGACAGGGGAAACCTCGCCACGATTGGCCGCGGCGCCGCCGTCGCCGATCTAAACTGGCTGCAGCTTTCCGGCTTTCCCGCCTGGGTGATCTGGATTCTCATTCACCTCGCCAACATCATCGAATTCCAGAATCGTCTCCTGGTCCTCGTCCAGTGGGCGTGGCTCTACTTGACGTACGACCGCTCCGCGCGCCTCATCACCGGGAAAAATCCGTTGCCGCTCGACCTGTGAGCCCACGCATTCATCGGATTGTGACCGCAGACCAGCGCCCGGGCAGCCGCTTGGCTCGGACCGCCTTCACAAGCGCCGCGTGGTCGCGTTCGGTCTGGTCGGCATAAGCTACCGCGAACTTTTCGATCGCCGCGTCAAAGGTATCATTCTTGCCCAGGTAGCCGGAGATTCGCGCAGCATCCCCGGTGCGCGCGTGCGCGCGGGCCAGCGCCCATCCGCACACTTCGACGTACTCGAACCAGTCCTGCCGCGACATCGCGTCTACATCGATCTTCATTCGCATGTCGCGCAGCTGGCGGAAGTAAAAGTCGCGGCCTTCGTCGTCGCGCGCCCAGCCCAGGAAGACGTCACTCGCGGATTGCAGCATGCGCTGGCCGGTGACCACGCGCTCGCCCTGATTGTCGTAGCGGCTCTTGCCCGCGTAGGGTGCGAGCACCGAGGCGCGTGCTTCCTTGAATTGCAGGAACAGGGGGTCGTCCGCTCCAGCCATCAGCAGCGCGACCGCACAGCGCGTTCCGACGCTGCCAACTCCAACCACCTTTCGTGCGACGTCCACGAGGGAGTAGCGGTCGAGAATCACTCGGCGTTCCTCGGGAAGGGTCCGGCGGTAGCGTTCGAACATATCCCGCATGTACTTCCCCGCGATCTGGGGCGGGTGGTAGACCAACGGCGGCTCGTCGACGATTCGCCGGCGGCCGTCTTCAACACGCGTTATCGCGGGAAAGACGTGCCCCGCTGTCTGATGTCTCGCTGTTTTCTCGGTGCGTTTCCACGCCCTTTTCGCTGCGGCTGTTTTCGCTTCGTCGATTAAGATCTCCGCGTCGAGGTGGGAGTACCACGTTTCGAGCGCGCGCATCTCCGCGTACTCGCGCATGTGTTCGCGGTACGACCGGACCGCGGTTCGCGCGACATCCGCGCAGTGCCCTTTACTTAGGTCCAACTCGCGGCTTGCCAGAACGCTGCTCGTGGCCAAACGCTTTACGTCCCATTCCCACGGCGCGGGCAGCGTTTCATCGAAGTCGTTGATATCGAAGACAAGCCGGCGTTCCGGACTTCCGAACCCGCCGAAATTGGCCACGTGGCAATCGCCGCATGCTTGCAAGCGGATTCCCGTCGCCGGCGTCGTCGCGAGGTCCAAGGCCATCAAAGCAGCCGCGCCGCGCAAGAAAGCGAATGGCGATTGGCACATCCTGCCGTACCGGATCGGCAGAAGGTCCGCGAGCTTTCCCTGGTCCGTGCGTTTCAGCAATTCGATTGGGTCGCGGCCGCCCGGTGGGAGCTTCCACTCACCATGCGACGTCCGCGGAACTTTTTCGCGCAAAGTTTTTCCCGCGGCCAGCCGGTCCTTCACCGACGGGCCATGTCCGCTCGATCCTCGTCGCATGCCGCTTTGTTGTTTCACCTCGACCGCCTTTGGGACACAATGCGCGCGGGATTTTCCGCCGGGCTCGCCACGCGCGCCGGGCAGCAGAACTTGCCCGTGGGTCAGAGTGCGCAGCGCCATAGTACAATTTCAGGCGGGGAAACGCTCCATGAAGCGTTACGAGAAGATTATTTTCGCAGCTCTGGCCGTCCTGGCCCTGGCGGCCCTGGGCGCGGTGATCGCCACGCACGACTGGGCGAATTATCGCCAGCACCTCCGCGCGCTCCGGCAGGCGTCGAAGCTTTCCTCGAGCGCCGTCGACATGCGGCCTCTCGAGACCGCGCAACAGGTGGCCGCGCTCGCCGTCACGCACACCGAACAGGACTACGCGCAGCAGGCTCTGCGTCTGGCGGACCACTCCGTCGACCTTGCCTTTTCCGCCGCGATTCACGATGCCACCGAGAATCCTCCCCCACTCACGCCCGGGCTGCGCAAGATGGCCGAGCGCGTCCAGACCACGCAGGCAGCCGTCGCCGCCGACCAGAACCGCATCAAGCAATTCACGGCAGTGCTGGCCAATGCCAAAGGGAAGAGCAAGGACGATCTGCAGTCCCTCCTCGGCATCGCGCAGGCCCAGCTCGCTCTCGATCAGGACGATCTCGAGGACGCGCAGCAAGATCTCGTGCGTGCCGGGGGCGACAGGCAAGCCACGATCCAGCAGCTGCTCGATCAGCATAAAGCCTCCGATGCGCAGAATACGGCGGTCGTTCCGAGCCAGCCCAGCGGGACCCCTTCGATCGAGCAGACGCAGGCGAAAGATTTCGCGGCGGAATTTCGGGCGTGGGAGTCCCTGCACGCGAAAGATCAGCTGCTCGACCAGGCGCGCACCGATGCGCTGAGCCGAGCGTCGCAGCTTTCGGCAACTCATCAGGCCCTCGAGGCGCGCGATCAGACCCCCACCGGCGTCGCCACCACTTCCGCGCCCGACGGCGAAAATCCCGCGCTTGCAATCCTGCGCCGCCAGACGCAAGACAAGGCCAACCTGGCCGATTTGAGCAGGCGCGTTATCACCGAACAGCAACTGGCGGGCGTCTATGCCAATTGGGTTGAGTTTGTCGACGTGCGCGAGAAGGCCTTCCTGCACGGAATGCTTTTGGATGCGTTGTGGATCGTGTTGATCGCGCTGGTCGTATTCGTCGCGAACCACTCGGTGCACCGTTTCTTCGCTCACGTCAGGGCGGAGCGCCGCGCCCTTCTCTCCGCGCGGGCTCTCACTCTTTTCGTCGTGCAAGCCGCGGGACTCGCCTGCATTTTGCTGGTCATCCTCGGGATGCCGGGCAATTTAGCGACGTTCCTCGCGTTGATTGGTGCGGGCCTCACGGTCGCGATGAAAGATTTCATCGTGGGATTTTTCGGCTGGTTCGTGCTGATGGGCAAAGACGGCATCCGTCCGGGCGATTGGGTCGAGATCAACGGCGTCGGCGGCGAGGTGCTGAAGGTCGGCTTTCTCCACACGGTAATCCTCGAAACTGGCAATTGGACCGACGCCGGCCACCCGACGGGACGCAAAGTTTCCTTCGTGAACAGCTTCGCTATCGAGGGTCATTACTTCAATTTCTCTACATCGGGACAATGGCTGTGGGATGAAATCGAAGTACAGATTCCCGAAAGCGCGGAACCCTACGCCATGGCGGAGGCCATTCAAAAAATCGCCGCCACGGAAACCGGGCCCAACGTGCAACTTGCGGAAGAAGAATGGAATCGCGTCGCGCCGGCCTCCGGGAAGAGATCGTTTTCAGCGGAGCCGTCGCTGAGCGTGCGGCCGGGGGTCACCGGAGTCACCGTCCTGCTGCGCTACATCACGCGAGCCAATGAGCGCCACGAAGCACGGGCCAGGCTCTATCACGCGATGGTCGAACTCTTGCACGGAAACAAGATCCCGGAATCGGCTATCGCGACGCCGAATCCGAAACCCGCTCCGGGAGTCGCTTAAGGCGCGTCCTGCTCTTAGAACAGCGCGAAGATGTAGAAGCTCGTGAAGCCCAGCAGTACGCCGATTGCAGATCCCGCCAGCACGTCGCTCAGAAAATGCATTCCGAGAATGATGCGCGAAGACGCGATCAGCAAGGCCACTACAAGCAGATAGGGTTGGAGGTAGGGATAGAAAAGGCCAATCGCAATCGCGATCGCAAATGCCGTGATCGAGTGGCCCGAGGGAAACGAGTACTTGTCCGGCGGCAAAATGGCAGCCCAGCAATGAGGCTCGATCTCGCACGGCCTCTTTCGCCGGCTGGTGCGCTTCAGCGAGCGGAACAGAAGAATTCCCGCGGCCGCGGCGCACAGCCCCGCGCCGATTGCCTGGAAGCGGCGCTCGCCTCCATACACCAGCAGGATCAGCCCGAGCGAATACCACAGCCAGCCGTCGCCGCTGCGCGTGGCGACGATCATCAGCGCGCGAAACCACCGCGGCGCCGGCCAGCGATGCACCTTGCGCATCAGGCGGTAGTCGTTCGATTGAATCTGATTCCAGACTGCTTTCCCGATCGTCATACGAGTTCCTCCACCGCAGGCTGCGGCACGGAGACCCATCGAGGACGCTTGCTGCGTTCCGATTGACCAAAAATCTGTGCCGCCCAGCGGCGGCTGAATACGCGCTCGTCGTGATAATTCAGAAACGTGGCGGCCGGCACCAGCAAGCCGAGCGGCATCAGCAGCGTGGTCCACGATTCCTCGCGCATCATTTCGAAGGCGATCGAGAAGACATCGCGCGTCAGCTTCGTGAAGCTGCCTGATTCACCCTCGACGCGTCCCACGCCATTTCGCAGCCCATCGAAGAATTCGTCCTTGTCGCGCGCGCCCGGAACCACAGTGTACGTCGTTCCCACCGACGCGAGCGCATGAGCGTCGCTTCCGCCAAGAGCGATCTTGTCCCATTGCCGCGCGAGCGTGGCCGCGTGGTCGTTCGCGGCTTCGAGCATGTGCCCGTTTCGCGCTTCGATCGCCGGGAAATACGCTTCGAACCACGCGAAGTCTTCCCGCTCGCGCGGTCCCGTCAGGCTCGAGAAAACGTGGTTGATGCTGAAAAAAAGCCGCCGCTCCGTGAGATACATCAGCAGCGACACCAAATCGTTACGCCGCTGCTGGAGCTGCGCGTGCTGGCGCTCATGGAAGTCGTAAACACCAATATGGACTTCCGTACCGCTGGGCATCCGGCACGTCAGCTCCTCGCTGAGGAAAAAATTCGGGTTTTTCCTCAGACTCTCGGATCCTTCGATCGAATCGTGATCCGTGAGAGTAAAAAGGTTCATTCCGCGGCGTTCCAAAACGGAATAGACCTCCTGAGGATTGCTGTAGCTCTCGCGACAAAACCGGTTCACGAACGGCGTTGTCGCCTGTCCCGAGAAGTACGAGTGGACGTGCATATCGCATCTCATCAACGACAAGTCTAGAAGATGAATATTACAGGAATGTGACTTTGTGCTAAAGTTTTGAAAACACGACCTTTAACTATTTCGACACAACACTTTAGCTTTTAACACAACTGTAGCAATCCGCGGTCCCGGGCGTGCCAGAATCCCTCACTCATGGGAGCGCTCTGAGTGAGGCGGCTTGAGTTCGGTTTCTTCGATGCCGGCGGCGGGCACAGGGCGGCCGCCACCGCGCTCAAGATGGCCATCGAAAGCCAGCAGCGCCCGTGGGAAGTCGAACTGGCCAACCTGCAGGAAATTCTCGATCCCCTCGATATCCTCAAGAAACTTACGCGCATCCGGATTCAGGACCTTTACAACACGATGTTGCGCAATGGCTGGACGCTCGGCAGCCCACAACTGCTCAAGGTTCTGCAGCTTGTAGTCAAGATCAACCACCGCGGCGGGGTTCGCCTCCTCGAGGAATACTGGCGCAAGACGCAGCCGGATATGCTGGTTTCATTCGTTCCGCACTTCAACCGCACCATGTGTGAGAGCTTCGGCCACATCTTCCCGGGGCGGCCATTCGTCACGATCCTCACCGACCTCGCCGACTATCCCCCGCACTTCTGGATCGAGGAGCGGCAATCGCAGTACTTCATCTGTGGGTCGGACAAGGCGGTCGCACAGGCGCGCTCAATGGGTCATCCAGAGAACCGCATTTTCCGCGCCTCGGGGATGATCCTTCATCCGCGTTTTTACGAGCCGCAGACGGAGGATCGCGCGGCTGGGCGGCAAAGGCTGGGCTTGCGGCCCGATCTGCCGACTGGGCTCGTCCTCTTTGGCGGCTATGGCTCGCACGAGATCAGGGAAATTGCGGACAGGCTCGATCGCTCTAGCCTCGAACTTCAGCTGATCCTGATCTGCGGAAAGAATGCCAGGCTCGCCGAGGAGCTCCGCGCGCGGAAATGGCGAATCCCGGTTTTCGTCGAAGGCTTTACGACGAAGGTAAACGACTACATGCATCTGGCCGACTTCTTCATTGGCAAGCCGGGCCCCGGCAGCGTAAGCGAAGCGCTCGAGATGCGCCTGCCCGTGATTGTGGCCTGCAACTCCTGGACTCTGCCTCAGGAGCGCTATAACGCCGACTACATCGTCGAGAAGCAGGTGGGCGTCGTCCTCAGAAGCTTCCGCGATATCGAGCGAGCGGTCGCGCAACTCATCGAGCCTTCGGCACTGGCCCGCTATCGCGCCAACGCTATCGCCCTCGATAACCAAGCCGTCTTCGAGATTCCCGCAATGCTGGAAAAGATTTTCGAGGAATCGAGCGACCAGACGACGGCCCCGAATAGCGTGCTGTTGGCGGGCAAAACCGCCTGATTTTATTGCTTTTCCGCGCGCCCTTACGGCCCCACGAGGACCTTGCGACCAAATGGCGCCCGCTGCGTCTAATCCTCAGTATCCACACAATTTCGGGGCTCGACGGAGGCGTCTTGGTGTGGGTAAAGTAGGCGGGCTTACGAGCCCATTCATAAGGAGTTTCCAGCAATGGCTAAAGCGACTTTCGCAGCAGGCTGCTTCTGGGGCGTTGAGGACGCATTCCGTCAGGTCAAGGGCGTGACCTCCACAACCGTAGGTTACATCGGCGGCACCACCAAGAATCCGACGTACAAAGAAGTGTGCACGGATCGGACGGGCCACGCCGAGGCGGTCGAGGTGGAATTCGATCCCAGTCAGGTTTCCTATCGCGAGCTATTGGCGCTCTTTTTTCAGAGCCACGACCCGACGACGCTCAACCGCCAGGGCCCCGACTTCGGAACGCAGTACCGCTCCGCAATTTTCTTCCATGATACTGAACAGGAAAAGGAGGCGCGCGAAGCAAAAGCCGCACTCGAAAAGGCGGGCATCTTCAAGCGCCCGATCGTGACGCAAATTGTGGCGGCGCCTGAATTTTATCGCGCCGAGGATTATCACCAGCAGTATTTCGAGAAGCAGGGAATCCGGTCCTGCCATCTGCCGCAATAAGCGCGAGAAGACCGGGCGAAAGCGAAATTTTCCGCTCGTTGCACTTAGGGCATCGGATTGACGATTCTCCTTGCGGCCATGTATTATTGAAAGGTTTTGGAGGAAACGGGCAGCACCCGCGAAGCATCATATAGCTGTAGTTATACTTACGGGGCGCGGGCGACTTGGGCGCTGGCACCGGAATTCGGAAGCGGGTTTACGGAATCGTCTTATTCATCCGCCTTTACACAATTGATTTCGAAATGCGCCGGTGTGTCTATCCCGGCCGCTTTGCCATGGTATACGCGTATCTGCGCGATTGGGTCTTCGAGGGGGAAGCGTGAGTCTGGCTCTTGAGGAAAAATACGATCAGGTACGACAGCTCATCGCGATGGGCAAGGAACGCGGGTACCTGCTCTACGATGAGGTGAACGATATCCTGCCACCCGAGGTCCACTCCTCGGAGGAAATCGACGATCTGCTCTCGACGTTCGAGCGCTACGGCATCGACGTGTACGAAGATCTGTCGACCGCCAAAGCTGCGCTGGCGGCCGCGGATTCCTCCGACTCTGCTGAGGCGCCCGCGAAGGAGGAAGCCGCGGAGTCCGACGGCGATCTCGATCTCACCCCCGGCGCGCTTGAAAAAACCAACGACCCCGTTCGCATGTATCTCCGCGAAATGGGCACCGTTCCGCTGCTCACGCGCGAAGGCGAAGTGGCCATCGCCAAGCGCATCGAGCGCGGCCAGTTGCTCGTCCTGAAAACAATTTCGCGCGCTCCGCTGATCCTCAAGGAAATGCTCCAGGTCGGCGAAGATCTGCGCAACGGCTCGCGCTCGATCAAGGAAATCGTCCAGTTCGACGACGAAGAACTCACCGAAGAGAAGATCGAAGCGAAGACCAAGGAAACGCTGAAGCAGATCGACAAGATCGCCAAGCTCTACATGCAGGCGATGAAAGAAGCGGCGAAGCTCGAGAAGGTTCCGAAGTCGAAGAAGCGCCCCTATCTCCACGCGCGTTATTCGCTCGGACGCACCCGCGTCGAGATGTCGAATCTCATCCGCGAGCTCGATTTCAATCCGCTCGAAAAGAAGCGCCTAATCGACAAAATCCACCAGACGGTCGAGCGCGTCCATTTCCTCGAGCGCGAAATCGCCAAGCTCGAGCGGCGCGTCGACGCCTCGAAAGCTGAAGTGCAGGCCGAGGCGCGCAAAGACCTGAAAGCGCGCCGCCAGGAACTCAGCGAAATCGAAGTCGCTGCCGAGGTCAGCCCCACCGAGCTCAAGCGCGCGCTTCAGGTGATTCTTCGGGGCGAAGCCGAAGCCGAAAAAGCCAAGAAAGAGCTGATCGAAGCGAACCTCCGCCTCGTCGTCTCCATCGCGAAGAAATATACCAATCGCGGCTTGCAGTTCCTCGACTTGATTCAGGAAGGCAACATCGGCCTGATGAAGGCTGTCGACAAATTTGAGTGGCGCCGCGGCTACAAATTCTCCACCTACGCCACATGGTGGATTCGCCAGGCCATCACGCGCGCCATCGCCGATCAGGCTCGCACGATCCGCATTCCGGTGCACATGATCGAGACGATCAACAAGCTCGTTCGCACGCAGCGCCAGCTCGTGCAGGAGCTTGGCCGCGAACCGACCTCGGAAGAAATCGCGAAGCGGATGGACATTCCGGTCGCGAAGGTCCGCAAGATTCTGAAAATCGCGCAGGAACCGATCTCACTCGAAACTCCCATCGGTGAAGAGGAAGATTCGCATCTCGGCGATTTCATCGAGGACAAGGCCGTCGTATCGCCTTCCGACGCGGTGATCAACCTCAGCCTGAAGGAACAAACTTCGTCCGTGCTGAAGACGCTCACGCCGCGCGAGGAAAAAGTCATCAAGATGCGCTTCGGCCTCGACGATGGCAGCGAGCACACGCTCGAGGAAGTGGGCCAGTCCTTCGCCGTCACCCGCGAACGCATCCGCCAGATCGAGGCCAAGGCCCTGCGCAAGCTCCGCCACCCGTCGCGCTCGCGCAAGCTCCGCGCCTTCCTCGAAGGCTCCGCCAACGATTACTAATCTGTCTCATTCGCCGCAACGGCGGCTCGACCAATCTCATCCGGCTGTAGAGGCAGGTTTCAAACCCGCCCGGCCCCGCCGCGCATCACGCTTCGAGAATTTCCTGCAAGCGATCTAGAGCCTCAAACCAATACGATTTCATCTTCGCGCATTCCTTCGTGCTCGCCAGCTTTTCGTGATCCACGGCCACGCACGTCTTTCCCGCGGGCGTCCCATAAAAACCGACGCTCAGCCGCGTGCCCCCGTCCCATTTCGCGCGCACGTACTTGCCCGGCGTCGCCGTCGTGATTTCCATGGGCGCTTCCGGCAGCCAACGTTGCCGCAACTTCTCGTCCGTCCACGCCGCATACGCCTTCGCCAGCGGCGCATCAATCGTGCGGCTTCCCGACGCGCTGAACGCGCCATCGCATTTCTGGAATTGCTGCCGGATGCCGCGCTCGTGCTCGTAGGCGACCGCCACCATCTGGCACCACCACGGCGTCACATCGTGCGTGTCGCGCAGATACGCCGAGATTTCCTTGTGCGGCATTTTCTTTGCGCCCGCGTTGTCGAGAATCTTGAACCACTCCGCCCACAGCTTGCCCGTCTTCGCCTTCACCGCCTCGTCGCTCGACCGCTTCGTCTCGTTCGGCTTTTTCATGCGCAGCCTCGATCGCTATCCGTACAGCTCCTTCGTGGGCACGCATTATAATTCAACTTTCGGCTCGGGTACTGCGGCCGTACGAACCCGCTCCCGCAAAATTGCTTCTCCCACTCCGCCGACGCCTTATGATGTTTCCATGCCGACAAGGCTCGATGTGCGCGGCCTCACCGTCGAATTGCCGACGCGCGCCGGTTGGGTGCGCCCGGTCAACGACGTCTCATTTTCGCTCGGCGAGGGCGAGACGCTCGGCATCGTCGGCGAATCCGGCTCCGGCAAGACGATGCTCTCGCTCGCGCTCATGGGACTCGAGCCGCCCGGCGCGCGCCGCAGCGGCGAAGCGTGGCTGCGCGAGTCGTCCGCCAATGGCAATGGCGCCAGCGCCGGGAATTCGGCCGCGGCCGTTAACGCGAATCTCGTCACCGCCACGCCACCGGAAATGCGCGCGCTACGCGGCCGCCGCGTCGCGATGGTTTTTCAGGAGCCGATGACGGCGCTCGATCCCGTGATCCGCGTGGGCGCGCAGATCGAGGAAGCGATTCGCGTCCACGAGCCCGCGCTCGCGCGCCAGGAAATCCGCCGCCGGTCGATCGATTTTCTCGATCGCGCATCGGTGCCCGAGCCCGCCCGCCGCGCGCGGCAATATCCGCACCAGCTTTCAGGCGGCTTGCGGCAGCGCGTGATGATCGCCATGGCGCTCGCGCCGGGCCCGCATGTGCTCATCGCCGACGAGCCGACCACCGCGCTCGACGTCACCGTGCAAAAACAGATTCTCGACCTGCTCGCCACCCTGCGCCGCGATCTTCAGCTCGCGCTGCTCTTCATCACGCACGATCTCGGCGTAGTCGCGCAGGTGGCCGACCGCGTCGCTGTGATGTACGCCGGCCGCATCGTCGAGGAAGGACCGGTCGCCGAGGTGCTGCACCATCCCGCGCATCCGTATACGCAAGGACTCCTGCGCGCCGCGCCGCGCCTCACGCGCGAAAAACTCGTCCCGGTTCCCGGCGCCGTTCCCGCGCTCGATGCTTTGCCGCCCGGCTGCGCCTTCGCGCCGCGCTGCCCGCAGCACATCCCCGCATGCGATGCAGCCCTGCCCGATCTCATCCCCGCGAGCGGCGCCGCCACCGCCCACCGCGCCCGGTGTATCCTTGCTCGCTGAAGGCGCCGCGCGATGAACCCGTCCCAGCACATCCTCGAAGTCCGCGACCTGCGAAAATCGTTCTCAGCCGCCACGGGCGCGTTCGCAAATTCCGCGTCGCAATCTCCCGATCACGTCGCCGTCGACGGCGTCACCTTTACCCTCGAGCGCGGCGAAACCTTCGGCATCGTCGGCGAATCCGGCTGCGGCAAGACGACGCTGGCGCGCATGCTCCTGCGCCTGATCGAGCCCGATTCCGGCGAAGTCCGCTTTCAGGGCCACGATTGGCTGCGCGCGCACGGCTCGGAACTTCGCGCGTTGCGCCGCGGCATTCAGATGGTGTTTCAGGATCCGGTCGCGTCGCTCAACCCGCGGATGCGCGTCGGCTCGATCGTCGCCGAGCCGCTCGCGATCCACGAGCCTTCGCTTTCACGCGCCGAGCGCCGCACGCGCGCCGCGCAAATCCTCGAAGCCGTCGGCCTTGCCGCTGATGCGCTCGACCGCTACCCTCACGAATTTTCCGGAGGCCAGCGCCAGCGCATCGGCATCGCCCGCGCGCTGATTCTGCGCCCCGCGCTCGTCGTCGCGGACGAGCCCGTCTCCGCCCTCGACGTTTCCGTCAGCGCGCAAATCCTCGAATTGCTCGCGCGCCTCCGCCAGGAATTTTCGCTCACCATGATCCTGATCTCGCACAGCCTCCCGGTCGTCGCGCAGCTCGCCTCGCGCGTAGCCGTCATGCAGGCGGGCCGCTTCGTCGAATCCGGCGCCGCCGAGCAGGTCCTGCAGTCGCCGCAGCACCCGTACACGCAAGCCCTGGTCGCCGCCGTCCCCGACATCCCCGCGTGAACTTGTGTCCGTGAAGGTTTAAATGTAGAGCAGCGGTTCTCAGCGCGTCACGGTGGAAGCGTGGGCCTTCAGGCCCACGAAAAGTCGCAGCAAAGAAGGGGGCTTCAGCCCCGGGCCGTCGCCTTTGACGTTCCGGGTGCCCCATCCTCGTTTTGTGAGGGTGGGGCCTTGCGCGCAGTAACCGCCAGAGGCTTGACTGCGATGATTCCCTCGATGCCTCGAGGGAGCCGAAATCCTCCCCAGCCATGCACGACGCGAACGCGAAATCCGCACCGCTTCAGATCGAGGGCGATTTCACTGACGGAATAGAGCCGCAAGATGTGCGTCTCCACGCTGCGCCTGTACGCGCCGCCGACTTTTCGAAACGCGACGATCTCGCGGCGAATTGTGCGCGCTCCACGCGCCGTAGTTCTCGCCGTGATCTTCCAGCCGCGTCCGGACGAATGGTGCTCGCGCACGCCTCCTTCGGGCCGGCGGCGCAAGGTGGCAAAGTCGCAAATGAAAACGCCGCCCGGCCGCAGCGCGCAATAGGATCGCTTGAACAGACGCACCAGGCCACGTCGGCCGCTCGCTCTGTCGAAACAATAATTCAAGCATTCCCCGATCGACGTGATCGCGCCACACTCAGGAAGTTCCGTCTCGAACAGCGACGCAACCTTGAATCGCGACTTGGGCGCGATCCGGCGCGCCATGCGTATCATCGCGCGTGATTGATCGACGCCAAGCACATCGTAGCCCGCCCGATTCAGCTCGCATGCCCAGCGTCCGCTGCCGCAGCCTAAATCAATCACCAGGCCGCGCGTTATTTTGTGGGTTTTCAGGATGCGCAGAAGCCCGGGAGCCGCGCCAAGAGCGTAGTCACTGAAGCCAGCATCGTGAATGAAAGCGAGATCGCGCCAGTAGCCGCCCACGTTGGCGTCAAATCCGCCGTTCGACGTCAGGAAAATCCAGCCACACCTTCACGCCGCAAAAATGCGACCCCTCGGTGCAGATCGGCGTCGAAACGCCCGCGCGCAAATAGCACGGCGGCCCGATGTATCGCCCCAGCTCCGGAAAAGCCGCGCGCACCTGCCGCGCCTCTTCGATCGACGCCTGGTAAATCTCCTCTTGCGCGTTGAAGCAGGTCCGCATGGTCCACTTGTGAAGCAGGTGCAGCAGCGATCCCGATTCGACCAGCCGAATCGCCTTCGCGTTCGGTAGCAAATACAGCGCAAACTCGCGCGCCACGCCGCGATCGAGCAGCTCGTTCTTCGCCGCCCACGCCTCTTCCATCGCCTGCTGGTAAATTTCGAGCGCGCGCGGATTCTTGCGCACCAGCATCGGCGTGATGTAATCCGCCGAGCGCGTATCGGCCAGGGTCAGCAGCGGCCGCGACCCAGGAACCATGCGGTGCCGCTGGTCCTGGCTATCCGCCGTGTGGCTGATTTTCTTCGCAAACGTGAAATGCGCGTGATCGAGCGGCCGCATCATCGGCGCGTGAACGCCCACGTTCAGCGTCTCCCGCCGGTAGGGATTGCGCGCCGGATCGAGCATCCGGGCGAGCGCTTCCTCATCCGGGCATTCCGCCGCCGTCAGCCCCATCACCGCGCGGTAGCCCTCGGCCATCGCCGCAATCGCGCGCGGCGAAGAATCGATCAGCCGCGACGTGTATCCTTCGAGCCGCGCATCGAATTCGCGCGCAAACGCCTCGCCATCGCCCCGCGCCTCGGTTGCGAATTCCGGCGGCGCGTCCATCGGCTCGTTGTCGAAGCGGTCGAAAAATTGTTCATCCACCTCGCGCACCCGCGCCACCATCTCGCCGATCACCAGCCGCGCTTCCGTCGGCGTGTCGTTCGCCGCGCTCATCCGCCACAGCCGGTGCAGGACGATCCCCGAAAGCGTGTGCACCATCGTGGTGAAAGCCGCCACCGGCAGGACGTACCGCGCCACCTCGATCGCGCGCTTTTCCGATTGCCGCGCCACTTTTTGCACGCGCTTCGCGTGCGACGTGGGCGTCACGTGCCAGATGTCGCCGAGAATTTCGCGCGCCGTCGGCTCAAGCACGCGCGTCAGCTCGCGGTAATGCTCCCACGCGTGCGCAATCGCTTTCTCGTAAATCGCGCGTTCGGCGGCGCCGAAAAACAGGCTCTCCTCTGGAACGTACGCCTGCGCGCGGTCCAGCCGCACGTAGCGCTGGCTCTGCTGCTCCGAGTTGTAAAACGGATGCGCGTGCAGAAACGACCACACGAATTGCCGGCTCACGTTCTCGAGCCCGAATTCGAAATGCGCGTGCTGGTAGACGGTATGATGCCCGCCGAAATACGTTCCCGATCCGATCATCACCCGCTGCTTCTCGGTGATCTCCTCGGGCTGCACCAGGTGCGGCGAATAGCACGTCCGCGCCGCCGCCATCGCCGAATCAAAAGGATGCGCGAACGAATTCCGCAAGGTGACGCGCGGCGCCCCCGTCTCGACAATCGAGTCGGTATGCGAGTCCATCGGCGAATCGATCGGTCGCGCTGATTGCGGTTCAGAATCGGGCACAGGAGACAATCGAGTGGCCATCTTCTCCGTATCTTACAACGGTGCAACTCCAGAAAACAGCAGCGGTACCTCACACCACAGAGTTGATGGCTCCTATAAGAATCCAGTACAACACCAATGACAAAGAAGCTGAAACCAACCACCAGCGTGCGGCGATTTTCTGAAAGCAAAGGCACACGGCTATGGCAAGCGCCGCGGCTGCGTTGCCCAGTATCAGCCGGTGACGCAAGTCGCTATAGGAAGGCCCGAGCAGACCCGAAAATGCAGTAGACAGCCATGAATACGCATAGCTCGCGGTCATCAGACTGAAGGCGACCCACGAGACAACGATCCTCTTATCGGACTGGCCCCAAGCGAGTCGGACAAACGTCAGAAGGAGCAGAACGGCCGGCAGGAGAATGATCATCGGGAGCAGCCCGTGCATCATCTCCCTCCGCGTCCAATTACGGCCCCCGCGTGCGCCGAATCGTGTGCGGGAGACAATCGCGTAGCCATCTTCACCGCATTATACGCCGCCCGGGCAGTTGAAACGGCAGCTCTCATTTACTATGCGTGCTTCGCGGCGGCGCGCCGCGGGAGTTCGCGCTCGAGTTTCTGCAGCCAGCGCAGTTCGGTGCGGAACTGCTCGATCAAGAGGCTGACCATCCACGCGGCTTCATGAAACCGGTGGCCCACTTCTTCCTCGATCGATCGCAGCGTCGCCTTTTCCCGCGATAGTTCTTTCTGCAGAAATCTCCGGCGGCGCTCGATCTGCCGGCGAAACACTCCCGGCCGCGCCTGCCACGAGAGAGCGATCCAGGTGAGAAACGGTGGCCGCTCGCGGTGCGTCGTCCACTCCTCGCGTTCCAGCGCATCAGCCAGGGCCGCCCGGCCTTTGGCGGTCGTCTGGAAGACCCTGCGTTCAGGGCCCGCCGCCGCCGACTCATTCTCGGATGCTCGAACCAGCCCGAGCTGCGCCAGCTTCTCAATCGAGTAGTAGACCTGCGGCCGCGAAATGCCCGCCCAATCGCGCACTTCGCGCCGTTCGAGCTCCGCGTTGGCCTGATAGCCGTGCCGCGGCCCCTCCGCCAGCAGGCTGAGCAGCACAAGATCGGGAGTCGTCAGCTCGCGCTTCCTAGCGGCGGGCATCGCTTGCCTTGCGCTTGCGGCTCCAGTACCACCACTGGCGCTGCTGCGCCGGCAGATTCGGATTCCTCGCTTGCGCCACCGCCGCCCGGAATGCGTCCAGGCAACAGATGTCCTGCGCCTGGCCGGTGACTTGGCAGAGCTTCTCGTACATCTTCTCCGGATCGCGCCGCGCCAGCTGCGCCACTGTGCGAATACCGAGCAGTTCGAAATCGCGCAGCATCGCCGGGCCGATCGAAACCAGGTCGCCCAACCGCCGTTCTTCGCGGGCCATAAAACCTCCTTGACGAATTCCAGGATCTCTTATAACGTATCTAGTCTAATTAATACTAGTGGCCTTGGCAAGCGGAAACTTGCGCTGCCCTGCCACGCTGAAATCGACACTCGGCAAAGGAGAAATCGCATGACCGTCAAGAAAATCACGCCGGTACTGCTGGTGGACGAAGTCGAGCCCTGCCTTCGATTCTGGAAAGAGCGGCTCGGCTTCGACGTGGCCATAGAAGTTCCCGAAGGCGACAAGATCGGTTTCGTTTCACTGCAAAAGGCGGGAGTCGAGTTGATGTATCAGACCCATGCCAGCGTCGAGAAGGACAGTTCATTCCTGGCCCAGGGTTATGCCAAGGGTCCTTCGTTCCTCTACATCGAGGTCGACGATGTGATCGCCGCCACCAAGGGCGCCGCCGTGGTCATGCCGGAGCGAAAGGCTTTCTACGGCGCGCGCGAGATCGGCGTGAAAGATCCCGCCGGCCACATCCTGACTTTCGCGCAGTTCGGCGCCTAAGGTCCGTTCGGTGACACTAAGAGCTCACGGGATGGCGATCAGCAGGCCGCCGCTGAAGCCTGCTGACTGCTCGTGTCCCGGCCCGAAGCTGTAGTCGTACGCCGGCTCGACGTACCAGCCGAACCGGTGCTTGGCGAAGGGCCAAAACATGAAATCGAGCGCAGCCTCGCCGGCCACGGAATTTGTTTTCACGCCACGGTCGCTCGTGTGAATCCATTCAGGGCCGATGCCGGCCATAAACTCCACCTTCTTGGAAAGCGTCCAGGGCTTCTTGAACAGCAGGTCGACGTCCCACTCCGTCGAGTGGCCGGTGAAGAGCGGCGTAACGCCCGCCTCGAGCTCGAGCCAGTGTTCGATCGGCGTCACTTCCACTGCGACGTTGGGACCGAAGCTCGATCCTCCGTCCTTGACGTTCCAGTTCGCCGCGCCTCCGAGTTCGACGATGGCGACCTCCTTGTCAGCGTCCGCCGACTGCGCACAAGCATTCCCAGCGCAGAGAAACAAAGATGCGATCAAAACGCATCGTATCGCGCGCATTCCATGCCTCCTCTAGACTCAGTTCTCCTTGATCTTGACGAATCGCCCGAGCGTGCGGTCCTTGCGGACGTTTAAGATCGGGAAAACCTGGTTGTGGCTCACCACGTAGATTCCGGCCGGGAGGACGCGGAGAGCGAGAAGACTCTCGGTCAAATTCTGCAGCGCGTCGCTGCCTTCAAAGCCGAGCGGCGCCATGGCTCCCGTCATCACGATGGGAACCTCGAGCTTCGGCAAAGCGCGCTGCAGATACAGCCCCGTCTCAACCATCGTGTCCGTTCCATGAGTAATCAAGATGGGCGCTTTCTCCGGAAGCAAGCCCTTCACGGTTTCGAGGATCCGGGCGCGGTCGGAATCCGTCATTTCCAGACTGTCGATGTTCATCAGCGGCACGACGCGCACATCGGAATCGGGAAGCCGCAGCAGCCGGAGGTAGCGGTCGATTTTGCTGTCGAGGTTCGCGACGACGCCCTGCTGTTCGGAATAAGCTTTCTCGATTGTCCCGCCCGTCGTCACAACGTAGAGCACCGTCATCTGTCATGTTCCTCTTGTTGGAGAAAGTGATCCCCGGCTGCACCAGTATTCGATCATATCGAGGGCCATCCAGCGAAGCCTCTCTATGTTGCAAGTTGCGCCCGCATATCCCCGTTGCCGTACGTTCAACACGTGGTAACTTCTGTGGCCGACAGAACCCATCTCATAAAGGCTCGTTAGGGGGTCGGAGCTTTTATCCTGCCTGCCCTGACGCAGGAAGGGAGCGAAGCCGAAGGCCAGCTCCGACAGGGTGAAAAGCGTGGGCCTTCAGGCCCGCGAAAAAAGGCACGCGATAAAAGGGCTTCAGCCCCGGGCAGTTCGTCCCTTGCTGTAATGGCAAACATCTACGAGACGGCTTCTAGTCGATTTCACTTGGAGGCGCGACATCCGATGATGAAGGATCCTGTCACATGGCTCTATCCTCCGATCGAGCCTTATAAAACGGGCCAGCTCGCCGTTTCGCCCATCCATGAACTCTATTTCGAGGAAAGCGGCGCGCCCTCCGGGAAGCCGGCGATCTTCCTGCACGGCGGCCCCGGAGGCGGCTCCGAGCCAAAGCAGCGCCGTTTCTTCCATCCCGAAAAATATCGCATCATCAACTTCGATCAACGCGGCTGCGGCAAAAGCACGCCCTACGCGTCCCTGGAAGCCAACACGACCTGGGATCTCGTGGCCGACATCGAAAAAATACGCGAGCACCTCGGCATCGAGCGCTGGCAAGTTTTCGGAGGATCGTGGGGCTCGACGCTCGCTCTCGCGTATTCCGAAACGCATCCGGATCGCGTTACGGAACTGGTTCTGCGCGGCATTTTTCTCCTGCGCAAGCAGGAGATCGACTGGTTTTACCAGCGCGGCGCATCAGCGCTATTCCCGGACGCCTGGGAAC
>JBAPOM010000137.1:0-5557 GCA_049279635.1 Candidatus Acidiferrales bacterium | reverse complement strand
GGATACATGTACTTGGATAGCGGAATGGCCGCGGAGGCAAAAGCCCTAATCGGCGATGCGATGAGGGACGAGAACCACGTTCCAAGGGTGGAGAAGTGCCTGGCCGAAATCACCCAGAGGCGTGAGGATGAAGAGGAGAGGGAACGCGATATCCTGAGGCAAGCGGTCGACAGGAGAGAGTTCTTCTTAGATATGGGCCGCGCGCTATCTGCCCCAGCTCCACCCATTGACGGCCAGTGGAGATTCCCTTTCGGGAAAATGGTTCTGTCCGTCAGCGACGGCAGTGTAAATGGGTCAGCTGAGGTGAAAAGGCAGGAGGGGCCGATCGTGCGCGCTCTCTACGGGCTCGGAGCTGAGGCACCTGTCAGAGTCGATACCTATGTGCTTTCGGGGAAGCTAACGGGCGCCGTCTGCGACTTCCAGGTGATTGTCGGAGAGAAGGGAGAAGGCGGGATTGTTGGCCTGATTCTGAGTAACGAGCCGAGCAAATTCGGGTTTATCGTTTTTGCGTCAGACGGGGGATCGGCAAAATACGTGGAACTTTCCGATTCGAAGCTCGGCAAGACCGAAATCATCAAGAGGAGCTTGTCCGGCGATTGAATGTTGTCTCGGCGTAGATTCCGCCAGGGCACACCGGGCGGTGAGCTGGTTCTAAGCGCCAACCCGCGCAAGCCGCCCGAATGCTTAACCCAACCAAACCAAACCCTTGCGACGAACACCCGGATATGGCAGGGCGAATATGGAGGATTGTCGCGCAGAACGAGAGCACGAGACGGACTTAGCGGCTCCGGTTCGCCATCCGCATCACCACCTCGCATCTCGGCCTCTCTCAGGCTCACCCCGGTGAGAATTCCTTGCGACGAAATCCCGGATATGGCAGGGTGGCAAAGAGGCGAAGAGTTGAGGGTTAAGAGTTGAGAGTTGAGAGTTGAGGAGTCAAGAACGAATGGCTTCGGCGCGGCGGGCCCTCCTTCGCCACGGAACGGCTTCGGCGCGGCAAGCAGGGAAGCGGGGTTTAACCTGGAAGAGTTTTTCATACGGCCGGGCAGCCGATTGCGGGCCTCGCGGGCGCGGCGGCCCAATGAACGGGCGCAGGCGATGCCGTCGAATCGGCGCCGAATCGTCCGATTTCTAATCGACACTGCGACGATTAGAATTGGCTGCAAACTACTGAAAACAAACGATGGGTGTACAGTCTAATCGACACAGTAACGAGAGGTAGGCGAGACGATGTTTTGTAGCGGTCGCCTCGCTTTTAGGCGGGCGTTTTTGGCCTTTGTTTAGGATTTACGAGAGATACGGACAGAAAAATTGAGCACGAATCACGAGTTACGGAACGCGCACGACGTGATCTGCATCGGCGCCGGCCCGACCGGTTTGGCCTGCGCCATCGAGGCCAAGCGCGCCGGGATGACCGCGCTCGTTATCGACAAGGGCTGCCTCTGTAATTCCCTCCAGCACTATCCGACAAACATGCTTTTCTTCACTACGCCCGAGCGCATGGAAATCGGCGACCTCCCGATGACTACTGCCGGCGGCAAGCCGACGCGCGCCGAGGCGCTCAAATACTACCGACGCGCCGTGGAACACTACGGAGTCGACACGCGGCTTTACGAAACGGTGGGGCAGATCGAAGGCGCGGAAGGCGATTTCGTCGTGCATACTCGCGCGGCGCACGGCACCACGACCCATACTTACCACGCGCGCAAGATCGTAATCGCCACCGGCTATTACGATTTGCCGAACTACTTGGGCGTTCCCGGCGAGGAACTACCGAGCGTCTCGCACTACTATACGGACGCGCATCCGTATTGGAACCAGGACGTCGTAATCATTGGCGGCAAGAACTCGGCAGCAGAAGCCGCGCTCGATCTTTTCCGCGCGGGCGCGCGCGTGACCATCGTCCACCGCGACGCCGAGCTCGGCAAGAACCTCAAATTTTGGGTCAAGCCCGATATCGAGAACCGCATCCGCGCCGTGGAAATCCAGGCGCTCTTCAAGACGCACGTCACGCGCATCGAGCCGGGGCGGGCCTGGGTGAAGAATTCGTCGAGCCACGAGAGCGCCATCCCCGCCGTGCAGGTCTTTGCCATGACCGGCTACCACCCCGATTTCGATTTCCTCGAGCGGCAGGGAATCAAGCTCGATCGCGAGACGCGCCGCCCGGTCTGCGATCCGGAAACGCTGGAGACGAACGTGCCGGGGATCTACGTCGCCGGCGTGGTCGTCGGCGGCCTGCAAACCAGCGACATTTTCATCGAAAATGGCCGCTTCCATGGGCGCCAGATTGTCGCCGCCATGGCCGGCAAGGGACGCATCGCCGAGCCTGAGCCCGTTGCGCCCCCGGGAGAATAAATGGAGCGAATCGCGGACGAATTTAGACGGCTGCGCAGCAGGAGGGCGGTCGTAGCGGCGCCCTTTCAGGGCGGCCGTCTTTGGGTGGAAGGGCAGGGTTTTCAACCCTGCCAAAAAGCAACGCGCGCGGAGCGCATACCGATGCGCAGCTCCACCCGCAGCAAGTTTTCCCTTTGCGACACCGAAATTAGGAACCAAAGGTCGCAAAATTTGTTAAAGTGAGAATCGAGAGCCGATGCCATCGATCGTAGGAGAAGTCGCCGAAACGTTCGTAACCCTCGTTAAGGGCTTCAGCGTAACTTTGCGCGCGATGTTCGGCAAAACTACGACGGAGAACTTTCCCGAAGTACCGCCAAGCGTGCAGCCGCGCTATCGCGGCATCCACGTCTTGCAGCGCGACGAAAATGGACTCGAGAAGTGCGTAGGCTGCTTTCTGTGCGCCGCCGCGTGTCCCGCGAATTGCATCTACATCGAGGCTGCGGAAAACACCGACTCGCAGCGCATCTCGGCAGGAGAGCGCTACGCAAAAGTCTACAACATCGATTATTCGCGCTGCATATTCTGCGGATACTGTGTCGAGGCTTGCCCCACCGACGCGATAACCCACGGACACAGCATCGAGCTTGCCCCGTACGATATTAACGCATTAATTTACCGCAAGGAACAACTCCTCGAGCCCTGGCCCCCGCGCGGCTCCGCCTCCACTAAGCCAAGCTGAGCCGGATCGAATCAAACTGAGCCGCGCTGAATCGAATTGGCTTGGCCTCAGCCTGTGGCGCAGTTTTTCCCGAATTTCCACATAACAACCTTTCTCGTTGCAATTAAGAAACAATCTCGAAACGAATTATTCTCTGGATCGAAGTTTCCATTTTCAGTGTCCGGCTATCTTCGCCCGTCCCTGCGGACAATCTCACTTCATCTCCGCGCGATAAACGCCCCGCACGGAACCCCGCCACCATAACCTGCTTTCTTAGCGCCATCGCGGTTACCCGTGCACACTCGCCTCGCATGTATCTCGCCTGGTCGTTGCAACAACATCTCTCCGCGAATGAATATTTTATGTTTGGCACGCAGCCGCTGGACGCGAGCATCAAAGACGGTCGCACTGCTTCCACTGCGTGGGAAACCTCGAGCGGTCTGAACCGACGAAAATCGGCGAATTTGCAGCGCGTTCGTCAAGGTTATATCCGGCATTTACGGTTCGACAAGAAGGCTGTTCGCGTTGATACGAACACGAGGACAGGGCGCGGCAAACTTCGCATCGACGAACCACACGGCATAACTTCCAGTGGAACGCGGTTCGTCATCGTGCTGAGAATCGGCCTACATCGCTTGGGAACCGGTCATATGGTGCCGAATGAAGCATGGGCTGCGACGACTGAGAAGCAGCCGTTAACGGTTGGTGCAGCCTGATCTGTATTCTCGTCGCCCACACGACTCTCGTAGTCGGGAATCGAATGTGAAAGAACAGCAGAGGTGTCAATCCTAACCGGGGATGGCAAGAGCAGAAGGTCATCGTCGTCGGAATAACTAGCGTCGGACTGCGGACGCGGAGGAATCGACAAATGGCGCGAGCGGGAAACATGGACGCATGCAAGGCTCGTAGAGCGGTCATTGCGTCAGTTCGCATCCGTGACCTTCCGCGTGACTGCAACTGGCTTGGTGCAACGCTTTCTCAGTTGCCGAAGACCATCCCTCGACTGGGGCGTGCGGAGCGCCTGCTTCCGGCGTTTGGTCTGCTGTTACGCCAGAAAAGAGAGGTTCTTCGAATCCCAACTTCTGCTGTCCTGTCGGTGATGAGCGGACGGGCATTGCGACAGTACCGGCCCCTTCGAGATCGCTCGTCAACCGCTTCCGCGCAATCGGTTTCGCGTAAAGTTTCCTCAGTCTCTTGGTATGCGCGTGGCTTGCGTTCTCACATTGACCTGGCATCGAAGTCCCGTCTTCCATCAATAGACACGCTCCGATATCCTCGATCTCCCCAAGGCCAGTCGACGGGCGCTTGTGGTCTGCGGCGATCGCCGATGCTCCCACGGGTCCTGGCCGAAAAGAAATCGTTACATGCTCGAGCGATTTATTTTGCCAAGGATAATCCAGTTCTAACACGGGAAACGCGGCGTCGGCGCGTCGACATTCGAGCATCCACCGGGAAACGCCAGCATCTATTTCCGCCTCGACCCACTCATCGACTAAGGCCCGGACTTGCTTCCGCAGGTTTGCCGCTCGGTTCATGCGTGAGATTCGAAACGACTCAAGGCTCACGTCAGAGCAAGCCAGTAAGTATTCGAGCGCAGGACGACTGTCGCTCATGGGATACCTCCATTGTTTGTTTGGCCCCCAACAGAAAGGGAGGAGATGCGGCGCTAACTAACTATATAGCTACTGTAATTCAACGGTACCTCTCTAGTACCGATGATATGCCCAGCCCGACCGTGCCTGCCCCGGTTTGTTAGGGGACTACGACCGTCGTTCGATTTCTTGTGGAGAAGGGCACGAGCCAAGGTCTTCCAATTCTCTCTGTTCTCGGAGCGTTCGCTTATGCGTGGCACCAATTACAACGCTGGCTTCCGAGGCGTTCCAGAGGCCGACGAAGCAACTGCATGTGAAGCCCACGGTTCTGTTTCGCTCTGTCACGTTCTAGCCCTGTGTTGTTTAGGTCGACTACCTAAAACGCGCACTGGTCGAGAACACAATTTAGTTCACGGCCAGCCGAACGATCTCACCCTCAGCACGGCGTCTCTCGAAACGCGCCTCTCGCAGCAAATGCTGCGCGGTCGGTGCAAAGAGGCCGCGTGGCGAGAACTGCTCTTAGAACGGCCTTGGAGGCAAAGCTCCCATGAACTCACGACTAAAATTCCGCAGGGAGGCGGGGCACGGAGCTCCCATCCCTCGCGGCTGGCAGATGGCCTGGTATGAGCCGCGGCGCCGCATCGGCGTCTACTACCCAGCGCCCTTGCACTGGATCTTCCGTGTTTTGCGTGAATTTGCTTATCGCCTGCGCGTCGCATTGCGGGCGCCACGTTTTGAACGCGCCGATGTTCTCGCGATGCAGCGCAGCCATCGCGACCGCCAACGCCTCGCCGACGAATACGCGCGCGGATATTTGGCGGGTTGGCGTGAGTGTTTTCACACTTGCCTCGTGGCGGTGGAAGAGGAGATCGCTCGCGCGGACAAAGTATGGGACGCCGGCGATCTCCTGGCC
>JBAPOM010000136.1:0-17358 GCA_049279635.1 Candidatus Acidiferrales bacterium | reverse complement strand
TGATTTTGCGAATGGCGCTCGAGCTGGGGCTCATGAGAGGTGCTCCCATTATTCCGAGCGAGCGCGTTTTGTCAATGAAGCGATTGTCTGCAACCGTTACGCCTTCGCGGCGAGCGCCGCCTTCACGCGTTCGGGCGTGAACGGCGCTTGCCGGACGCGCGCGCCGGTAGCATCGAAGATCGCATTGCCGATCGCCGCAGCGGATAGCGTGATCGCCGTTTCTCCCGCGCCCGTCGCTTGGGCTTCGGGGCGGTCGATGAGAACGCTCTCGATCACAGGCACCTCGATCCCGAGCGGCAGCGAGTGGTATGTTCGCCAGTCGACCGAAGTCACTTTGCGATCGTCCCAGGTGATTTCTTCGCCGAGCGCGCGGCTCATGCCTTGCAGGATGCCGCCCTCGATCTGGTTGCGCAAGCCGTCCGGATTCGAAACCGGCCCGCAATCGATCGCGACGACAAACCGCCTGGGCTGCACGTGCCCGGTCGCCCGATTCACCTCCACTTCGGCGACAACCGCAGCATATCCGTTGTCACCCTCGTACGCCACGCACGCGACGCCGCGTCCGGAGATGGTGCCGCCGCTCCGATTGCCGCGTTGGGGCGAGGGACGCGCCACCCAGCCCGCCTTCTGCGCCGCAGCTTTCAGCACATCGATGATTCGCGGCTCACTCAAATGCTGCAGCCGGTACGCGACCGGATCCGCTTTTACACGGGCGCAGATTTCGTCCATAAAGCATTCGTGTGCGAATGTGTTTTGCAATCGCGATGGTGAGCGCAGCGGCCCTGTAAACAAAGGCGAGGCCACGGTGCGCATCATCACGCGCTCGCTGCGGATCGAACCGCCTCCGTCGCATTGATCGCCAACGCATCCCGCCAAATAGGATGGCACCGCGTTGCTGCCGTTTCGCAGCGGTCTGGTGGGCTCGACGGCCGCCCGCGGAGAAACCGTCTCGGGATCGAAGCCTGCCAGCATACCCGTGACCACATTTCCCGGCCTCTCGTATCCGGGTCTGTTGCCGAGTGAGACCGACCAGCTCACGCAGTCCCACGCCGCGATCGTGCCGCTTGCATCGATCCCGGCCTGTTGCTCGATCACGCTTGCCGAGCCGTAGTTCTCGGAAAGGAACTCATCCTCTCGCGTGAGTTGCACGCGAACGGGCCTGCGCACCGCCTGCGAAAGCAGCGCCGCATCGTAGGAAACCGTATCTGCCGCGTTGAGTCCATAGCAACCGGAGCCGCGAACGAAAATCACGCGCACGCTCTCGGACGGCAGGCCTGTGAGCATGGAGATTCCATGCTGCGTCGGATACACGGATTGCGTGGGCGACCAGATCGTCGCACGGTCCGCCTGGACATCGGCGACAGCGCACGACGAGCCGATCGAACCGTGCGCCTGATAGGGATACGAATAGGCGGCTTTCAAAACGTGCGATGCCGTCTTCAGTTTTTCATCCACGTCTTTGGAATCCACCAGCAGGAAGTCGCTCGATGGCTGCTTGCGAATGTACTCGTAGAAGCTGCTCTGCGCCGGCAGGCCGGGACCGGGATTCCACGCTACCTTCAGGGTCTTCGCCGCTTGCGCCGCCTGCCACTGCTTTTCCGCCACAACGCCGATGAAATTTTTTCGGACAACGACCTTGACGATCCCGGGAATATGCTGCACCGATGTTTCGTCCACATTTGCAACCGTCGCGCCGATCTCCAGTGGACGCACCACCCGGCCGTGGACCATTCCCGGCACACGCACGTTGTGAACGAACTCAAACGTGCCGGTCATCAGCGCGACTCGGTCGATCGACGGCACCGGCTTGCCGAGCACCGTCCATTCATTCGGCGATCGGCGCTTGGCTGCTGGGTTTACCGGCAGGTTGAATTGCTTGCCGCCAATCAGGTCGCCGTAGCTGACGCGACCGCCGCCCTTCGCACTAACAACGCCATCCTCCGGTGTAAGCTGGTCCATCGGCACGCCCAGTTGCTCCGCCGCCATTCCTATGAGGGCTTCGCGCGCGGTTGCTGCTGCCTGCGCGAGATTTCGTGCGTTGAAATTCGTTGGTGTCGACTGGCTGCCGGACGTCGTTCCCTGATCCGGCGTTACGGACGTGTCGCACTGGATTAGTTTCACGCGATCGAGCGATACGCACAGCTCCTCGGCCACCAACTGCGTCTGCGCCGTGTACATGCCCTGCCCGAGATCGCATTTTCCGGTGTAGGCGGTCACGCTGCCGTCGGACGCGACCGCCAGCCACGAGTCCAGCTTCAGCGGATCGATGTGCGATGGATGTGTGTCGAACGGCCCCTGCGCTGCGGCAAACGGTCCGGCAACCGCTGCCGCGCTGAAGCTGACCACGAGCGCGCCTGAAGCCTTGAGAAAGTCGCGGCGGGAGAGCTCTTTTTTCATGCGCGGCTCCTCTGGTAAAGCTTGATCGCGCGCATCATTCGCGAGTGCGTAAAGCAGCGGCATAGCACATTCGACAGCGCCTGCCGGATCCGCTCGTCCGAAGCCTTCGGATTTTCGTCCAGCAGCGCTTTCGCCGTCAGGATCACGCCGCTGAGGCAGAATCCGCACTGCGCGGCTCCCTCATCGATGAAAGCCTGCTGGATCGCGTGAGGCTTTTCCGGAGTTCCGACGCCCTCGAGCGTAGTGACTTCTCGGCCCTTCGCCGCGCCGACCGGCATCACGCACGAGCGCACTGCCCGGCCTTGGATGATCACCGTGCAGGCGCCGCACTGCGCGAGGCCGCAGCCGAATTTGGGTCCTCGCAGTTGCAACTCGTCGCTGAGCACATACAGCAGCGGCGTCTCCGGATCGACATCCACCGCGTGATCCCGGCCGTTCACTTTCAGCGAAATCGCAGCCATTGTCTCGCTCCCAAAATCACAGCTTACACCGCCCGACACTCGAAGGTTTAGATGTAGCGCTACGGCTTTCAGGTCACATCAAGCGAGGCGAACGCGCGCGGCAAACTTTCGAGCGCGATCGCCCGCCGGGTCATCCGAGCAAATCGGCAAACACGAAGCCATCCCTCTCCACAATTTCGCCGCGCCGCACCGCGATCGGCCCGCGAAACATCGGCCCGGCACAAGCAAACGTGTGGAATTCGCCGTTTTCGCCGCACGGGTCGACCGTAGGAGGCAAATCCGCCAGCAACTCCGAATTCCACTCGCGCCCCGCAAACGATTTGTCGAGTTTCCGCGGATCAATACAGGTGATGTACGAACGCAGCCCGCCGGCCATCATCTCGCCGGCAAGTTGCCGCGTGGGAATCCCCCACAAGGGAAACACTGGCGTAATGCTGCATTTGGAGAGGTTTTCTTCGCGATAGCGCCGCACATCCTGGAGAAACAGATCGCCGAAGATCATGTGCGTCACGCCTTCCGCTCGCGCGCGGCCCATAGCCATACCCATCGCGCGTTCGTATTCCTCGTTTGGGCAGGGCGAAGGGATTGGCACCACCACAAGCGGCAGACCGGCCGCAGCCGCCTGCGCTTCGAGCAGCGATTCCCGCACCGCATGCATGGCCACGCGGTTGTGCGTCCGATTCACGGTAGTGAGGAGCGCAACCACGTCGAGCTCACCGCGCGCGCGGACCACGTGCAGCGTCCAGGCGCTATCTTTCCCCGAGCTCCACGCGAGCCACGCCTTTGCCCGCGCGCTTTTTGCCGCGTTGCTCATGAAGCTTTGCCCGTAGCTGACGGCTTAGTGCGAATTCGCGGGCTGCGCGAGGCCGCGGTATTTCAGCATCGGTTTGACCGTGGGTTCCGCGCCAAGCCAGGCCGCGTACATTTTCCCAAGATCCTCGCTATTGCCGCGCGAGATGACCATCCTGCGAAAACGGTCGCCGTTTGCCCGCGTCATGCCGCCGTGGTCTTCGAACCACTGAAACGCATTGTCATCCAGCATTTCGCTCCAGAGATACGCGTAGTATCCGGCGGCGTACCCGTTCGCCCAGATGTGCAGGAAGTAGCTCGAGCGGTAGCGCGGCGGCACGTCGTGAAGCCAGAGATGCGTCTTCTCCAGCGACTCCTTTTCAAATGTGCCCGGATCTTCGAGCAGTGCGCTCGCCGGCAGAATATGCCACTGCATGTCGAGTTCCGCCGCGGCGATCAGCTCCGTGAAATCGTAACCCTGGTTGAAGTTTTTCGTCTTCTTGATTTTTTCGGCGAGTGCCGCCGGCATCGGCGCGCCCGTCTTGTAGTTCTTCGCGTAGTGATCGAATACAGCCGGATAGCTTGCCCAGTGCTCGTTGAATTGCGAAGGGAACTCGACGAAATCGCGCGGCGTGTTGGTGCCGGCAAGGCTCGGATATTCGGTCTGGCCAAACATGCCGTGCAGCGCATGGCCGAACTCGTGGAACATCGTGGTCACATCGTCGAAGCTGAGCAGCGCCGGCTGGCCGGGCGCCGGCTTCGTGAAGTTTGCCACGTTGTAGACCACCGGCAGCGTACCCATCAATTTCGATCCTTGCACCAGAACGTCCATCCAAGCGCCGCCGCTCTTGTTGTCGCGCTTGAAGTAGTCGCAATACCACAGCGCCAGCGGCTTGCCGTCCGCGTCGAACACCTCGAATACGCGCATGTCCGGGTTGTACACCGGAATGTCTTTGCGTTCCTTGAAGGTAAGCCCATAGAGCTGGCTCGCCGCGTAGAAGACCCCGTTCTCCAGCACGTTGTTGAGCTCGAAGTACTGGTCCACTTGCGATTCATCGATGTCGTATTTCTTTTTGCGAATCTGTTCGGCGTAATAATTCCAGTCCCACGGCTCCAGCTGGAAGCCGCCCTTCTGTCGGTCGATTTCTTCCTGAATCTCTTTTGCTTCCCTGGCGGCATTCGCGGTCGTTTCGGGTACCAGCGCGAATATGAATTTCTGCACGGCGTCCGGCGTCTTGGCCATTTGATCTTCGAGCGTCCAGGCGGCGAAATTCGGGAAGCCGAGCAGTTTGGCCTTCTCGGCCCGCAGCTGCGCCAGGCGCGCGATGGTGGCGCGCGTATCGTCCGCGCCTCCGCGCTCCGTGCGATTCCATGAATCCTCGAAAAGCGTCTCGCGGGTCGAACGATTACTCAAGGAAGTCAGGCTCGGCTGCTGCGTCGTGTTCTGCAGCGGAATCACATAGCCGTTCATTTTCCGTTCTTTCGCAGCTTGCGCGGCCGCATCGATTTGCGCGTCGCTCAATCCCGCAAGCGCGTTTTTATCCGTCGTCTGATACGCCCCGTCTTTCGTCCCGGCAAGCAACTTGTTCATGAACGTGCTCTCGAGGGTCGACTCCTCCTCGTTCAACTTCTTCAGTTTGGCCTTGTCGGCATCCGGTAGGTTGGCGCCCGAATGCACGAACAATTTGTAATCGAATTCCACCAGCCGCAGCGATTCCGGATCGAGCTTCAGCGAGTGGCGCTCCTTGTAAATCGTCGCGATCCGCTGAAATAATTTCGGGTTGAGGAAGATGGCGTCCTGCGTCGCAGCCAGCTTGGGCGCCTCGATGTCCCTCACTTTTTCGAGCGCGTCGTCCAGGTTGGCCTGGCTCACGTCGTTAAACGCGTTCTGGGCGCGATTGAGCAGTTGGCCGCTCTTCTCCATGGCCACGAACGTGTTCTCGAAGGTCGGCGGCGCGGGGTTGTCTGCGATCGCCTGGATTTCCTTCAGCTGCTGCGCCATTCCCGCTTCCATCGCGGGCTGGTAATCGCCGTCCTTGATCTTGTCGAACGGCGGCGCCTGAAACGGCAGCGTACTCGGCGCATAAAACGGATTGTTCGGACCAAACGCAGTCGCCGTCTGCGCGTTCGAAGCCGGCGTCCCGCTCAGCGCGACTCCGACCGCGATCACGCCAAGAGCAACCAAAATCCCGATTCCTGAACGCACAGCCTTTTGCTCCCGCACTCGCAGTATCCTCATCGTTCTCCGTCCTCGCCCCGCGCAATTGTACGCGACACACGCCGCCGCGAGCTACCTCGGATTCGGATATGCAGAGTCGGAAGGGAGATTGCTGGCTACGAGTAGCGAAGCCACCGGACGAGTTCGGGAACCGTGGGCCGCTTCCCGTACATCAGCACGCCGATGCGGTACACCTTCGCCGACGCCCAGATCGCGCAAAAGATCGTCGCAAACAGCAGCGCCACGGACAAAATCATTTGCCACACCGGCGGCGCTTGTATCGAAATGCGCAGCGGCATCAGCACCGGCGACAGGAAAGAAATTTCCGAAAGCACGATCGACGAGGTCGACGATGGATTGGTCAAGACGACCCAGTAGACGCACATCGTGAACACCAGCGGCCCCATCGCCAGCCACTGCAGTTGACCCGCGTCTTGCTCCGAGGAGCAAGCGGCGCCGATCGCCGCGAACATCGAGGAATACAAAAAGTATCCGCCGAAAAAGAAGAACACGGTCCAGATAACGATTGAAGCGGGAATGTGCATGCTGGGAAACGAAGTCCCGCCCATTGCCGAGCCCATCACCGCTCCATAAGTCAGCAGCAGGCCGAGCGACCCAATCCAGATGAAGAATTGCGTGAACGCCACTCCGGCGACCCCAAGAATCTTCCCCGCCAGCAGCTGAAAGGGCTGCACGGACGAAATCAGCACCTCCATCGTGCGCGTCGTCTTTTCCTCCAGCACCGACCTCATCGTGAGAATCCCGTACATCAGCAGTGACGTGTACAGGAGGATCACGAGGCCTATCGCGACGCCGATCGTTTGGCCTTTCTCGACCGATTCGCCCGACTCGCTGACCTTGATCACCTCCAGCTGCGCGCCGCGAGAAATCTGCTTTAAGTCATCCACCTGAATGCCGCGCGCGCGCAAGCGCTCCTCGATCAGCGCCTGATTCAAAGCTCCGTTGAGCGGCGCCAGAATTCCGAAGTTGCCGGTGTTTCTCGCGTGCAATTCGAAGGACTGGTTCAGATCGCTCGGAATCACCAGGTACGCGTCGAGCGCCCCTGAATTCACCTTGGCCCGCAGGTCGTGTTCAGTGGCGTCTGGCGAGACCGGTTTCTCGATCGATTCCGTTATGGCGAACATAGGTTTGTCGCCCGAGAGCACGGCGCCCAATCCGCGAGCCGTCGGTTCCGCCATCCCGCCTGCGTTGTCCACAATCGCGATCCGCAGGGCCTTGTCCGACTGATGGCGGGCGAGGAAGCCGATCAGCAGGACGGTGACGATGCCGATCAGCGGCACCATCACCGTGCCGATCACGAATCCCTTGCTCTTTACCCGCGTCACGTACTCGCGCTTTATGATCAGCCAGGTTTTACGCATGTGAGGTCTTCTCGATGAAAATATCGTTCAGCGAAGGCTCCAGCAGCTGGAAGTGGTTGATCCGCGCTCCCGATTCGAGCGCGGCCTTCAGAATTTCCTGTGGATCGCTGCCCGGCTTCAGTTTCGCTTCCGCGCCGCTTCCGAACCGGTTCACGCTCGCAATCGCCGGATGGCTCAGGAATCCGTCGGGACCGCTGAATTCGATGTTCACGGTATTCTTGCCGTACGACTCCTTGATCGCGCGCAGGTCGCCGTCGAGGACATTCTGTCCCTTGTTGATCAGGCAGATCGAGTCGCACATTCGCTCCACCTGCTCCATGCGGTGAGTGGAAAGCACCACCGTCGAGCCCCGGTCACGCAATTCGAGCATCGTATCCTTCACCGTCGCCGCGTTCACCGGATCGAGACCCGAAAACGGCTCGTCCAGAATCAACAGCTTCGGCTTGTGCAGCACGGCCGCGATGAACTGCACCTTCTGCTGCATCCCTTTCGAGAGATCCTGCACCTTCTGTTCGGCCCAGTCCTTCAGCTCGAACCGGTCGAGCCACTCGCGCCCGCGCTTCTCCGCCTCCGATTCCGAAAGCCCGCGCAGCGCCGCGAGGAACACGATCACATCGATCACCTTCATTCGCGCGTAAAGCCCGCGCTCTTCCGGCAGATAGCCGATCGATTGCCGCGTCTCGTCGCCCACCGGCTGCCCGAAAACGGCGATCGACCCCTCGTCCGGCGCCAGAATATTCATCACCATGCGGATCGTGCTGGTTTTCCCCGCGCCGTTCGGACCGAGCAGCCCCAGAATCGCGCCTTCCTTCACCCGCAGGCTCACGCCGTCGACCGCCTTCACCTCGTCGTACGACTTGGTGACATTTTCCAGTGAAATCGCGTCCACCGATTTTCCCCTCCGCTACGTAACGGCGTCCGAGCCGTCGTGCCTCACGGTCCGGGAATTCTCCTGCTGCCTAGATACGCGCGCCACTAACGGGATATTTCACGCGCACGCCAAGAAACCTCTGTTTCGTCTCGCTGTCAATGCCGCTATGGACGAGTCACGTCGCCGACCGGCATCCGGTGCGGCAGGGGCACTTTCTCCCAGCAGACGGTGTCAAACGAATTAGCTCCCCCTATACTCGTGGAGTTGCCGTGAATGCACCACTGTTTGTCGCCTTGGGACTCGCAGTGGCGCTCGCCGGGGTGCAAACTGTGCCTGCCAGGCATTCCGGTGCGAAAGCCTCAGAAAGTCTTGAGATTCGGCTCACGAGACCCCTCGGGTGGGAGAATGGCTGCTTACAAATCAACTTCGACGTCATGAACCGCTCAGCGAGGACTGTGTTCCTTCCTGAGATGGGCCTGTATATTGATTCATCCGCGAAACTCCTGTCCAGCGATCCCGAAAAAAACGATAGCGAACAATGGCTGAATCTCTACGGGTTTTCTGACGTGATTACGGGTCTTGTGGTCGAGCCGCTTGCGCCGGGTGCGGCCAGACACGGTGGATTCTGTGCGCCTTCAACTGTGGATGTCGTAAGTCTGATGAACCAACTGTGGCGTCAGATTCCGGTGCGGGGAAAACTCAGGATCACTGCTCAGTATTATCTGTTTGACCCAAGCCGACATGCGTCTCAGAGTATCTATCTGGTCGTTCAACGCCCGGACCCCCGCATATCCACGCTCGTCGTACCTATCGCCTGCCCAAAAGGCGGGTGCGCCTTTGGTTGCGAGGGGCCACCGCTTATCGTGGAAGGGGAGACCCAGATGTTCCCTGATATAACTCCGCATGATGCCGAATGGCTTGAGCGCGGAAACCAGCGTGATACACAGCTACGCAAGCTCTATCCGTGCTCTGAATGACGTTCCACTTCTGTTCCTCGGAATGTAACTCCCGATAATCCCCCTGTGGGAATTCGAGTTCGGTTGGGAGCTTGCTGTCGATTGTGGGCGGAGACGGCGGAAGAGATTCTGCTGCCGATCAGCCCTCATTTTTTCTTGTACATGCGGGCCTGCGTAGTTTCCACAATAGACGGCGGGGTGCAACCTGTATTAACGTGAGTCGGGGTGTTTTTAGGCCTCGACGGAAAACGAATATGGCAATGGCGGTCACAAGCAGCGAACACAAGCGACGACCGAGCAGTTCGGCCCATCACGAATCACGAGTCGCAAATCACGATCGTCCGCTCACGAATCACGCCTTTTCTAATCGACACTGCGGCGATTAGAAATCGCTGCAACTCATTGAAAATAAACGATGGGCACACACTCTAATCGACACAGTAACGAGGGGTCAGCAAGGCGCCCGAAATGATCGGCGCGAAGCGGCAGAGCGCTATAATACCCATCATGGACGCGGCCAGGAAACCCACGATGAGCGTTGGCGCGCGGCGCACCGTCGATCTGCGCTTCGTCGAACTCACGGATAAGGTCCGCAAGAACCGCCCCGGCGACGACATCGATTTGCTGCGCCGCGCCTACGATTTCGCGGCCGAGCAACACAAGACGCAATTCCGCCTGTCCGGCGAGCCTTACCTCTCACATCCGCTCGAAGTGGCGCATCTCCTCGCGGATATGAAGCTCGACGTTACTTCGATCTGTGCCGCGCTGCTGCACGATGTGGTCGAAGACACCAAAATCCCACTTGAGAAAATTTCGGAATCGTTCGGTCCGGATGTCGCGCGGCTGGTCGAAGGCGTAACCAAGATCAGCAAGCTCGATTTGCTCGCCCCGGAAGATCGCCAGGCGGAAAACGTCCGCAAGATGCTGCTCGCGATGGTCAACGACGTTCGCGTCGTGATGGTGAAGCTCGGCGACCGCCTCCACAACATGCGCACGCTCGAATTCCTCGCGCCCGAGCGCCAGCAGCGCATTGCGCGCGAGACGCTCGATATCTACGCACCCGTCGCGAACCGTCTCGGCATGGGCTTGATCCGCGGCGAGCTCGAGGATCTGGCGTTCCGCTATCTCGAGCCCGAGGCGTTTCTCGAACTGCAGAAGAAAGTCGCGTCGAAACAGAAAGTCTTCGACAAATTCCTTCTCGAAGTGCAGGACGCGATTCGCAGCAAGATGGTCGAGAACGGAATTCCCGCGGAAGTCCAAGGCCGCGTGAAGCGGCTCTATTCGCTCCACCAGAAAATCCAGAAGCAGCAGCGCAATCTCGATCAGGTTTACGATCTGCTGGCGATCCGCGTGGTCACCGACACGGTGAAGAACTGCTACGGCGCGCTCGGCGTGATCCATCAGATCTGGCGGCCGGTGCCGGGCCGGTTCAAGGACTACATCGCGATGCCGCGCCCGAATCTGTATCAGTCGCTGCACACGGCCGTGATTCATTCCGGCCAGCCATTTGAGGTACAGATTCGCACGCAGGAGATGCACCGCATCGCCGAGCAGGGCGTGGCTGCGCACTGGAAATACAAGGATGGCGGCCGCGAGGCGCCGCCTGCTTCCGCGGACGATCAGCGCATCGTCTGGATGCGCCATTTGATCGAGTGGGTGCAGGAGATGCAGGAGCCGAGCGAATTCCTTTCCACCCTGCGCGTCGATCTGTATCCCGAAGAGGTCTACACATTCACGCCAAAAGGCCGCGTGGTGGTGCTGCCGCGTGGCGCGACGCCGATCGACTTCGCCTACGCGGTGCACACAGAAGTAGGACATCAGTGCGCGGGCGCGAAGGTGAACGGCGAAATGGTGCCGCTGCGCCACGCACTCGCGAATGGCGACGTCGTTGAGGTCGTGACGCAAAAAGGGCACGCGCCGTCGCGCGACTGGCTCTCTTTCGTCCATACCTCCCGCGCACGCAGCAAGATTCGCCAGTGGATCAACCTGCACGAGCGCGAACAGGCCACGGATGTCGGGCGGCGGTTGCTCGAAAAGGAAGCGCGGCAGGCCGGCGTCAGCCTCAAGAAAATTGCGGCGGAGGATTGGCAGCGCGTCGCCTCCGAATACGGTTGTTCGCGGATCGAGGATCTCCACGCCGAACTGGGCTACGGCAAATGGTCGGCGCGGCAGGTCCTCTCGAAGGCCACCGGCCAGCCGCTCACCGAGGAGAGGGAAGAAAAGCCGCAAAAAGTCACGTCGACCGTCAAGCGCATGCTTGGAATGGACGACGCCGCGATCGTCGTTCGCGGGCACGATGACCTGATGGTCTACCGCTCGAAATGCTGCAATCCGATTCCGGGCGACGACATTATCGGCTACGTCACGCGCGGGCGCGGCATCGCCGTGCACAGCAAGGATTGTCCCAACGTAGAGAACCTGCTGTATGAAAGCGAGCGGCGCATCCCCGTCGAGTGGGCCGAGTCGAATCAAACCACCTTCCCGGTGCGCTTGCGCATCTTCACCGAAGACCGTCCCGGCATGCTCGCGGCGATCACCAACGTCATCAGCGACACGGGCGCGAATATTCGGACATTCGAAAGCGGCGGCGAAGACATTCGCGCGCGCATCGACGTCGGCCTCGACGTCAAGGACCGCAAGCAGCTCGAGCACATCCTCGCCGGCATCCGGCGCATCCCCGGCGTCTTCGATATCGAACGCGTCTACAACGTATGACCTTCCCCCTCACTTACACCCGTAATTCATCGGCGACACGAGGTCTTGACGTTCCGTCAGGCGCGTAGAATGAAAATTATGGGGTACATCCTGGCAAACCGCGTTTCCTGCGGTCCAGGCGGAAGCACGTGGGCAGGGAAGCCTCTCGCGCGGCTCGCCGCTCTGGCAGTCGCTCTCGCGTTCCTGGGCTGCCACAACGTCCCCCCGCTGGACACGGCGCCGCTCGACAACGCCGGCATGAGCTACGACGCCGAGAACCAGCTAAAAGCGCTCGACGTCACGGCTCCGGAAATCGCGCAGATCGCGGCGGCGCGCCAAAGCGGCTTTTCCGACGACGCGTGCATCCAGGTGGTGCGCCTGTATCGGGAGAGAAAGCAGAAGTTCGACGCAGGCGATGCGATCGCCGGCCTCATGCAGGCGGGGATGAGTGAAGGTACGGTCCTCAAGCTCGCGCAGCTCAATCAACTGGGACTCAATGCGGGTGAGCTGCAGGCGATGCGGCTTGCCGGCTTGTCTGACGAAATTGTCCTCGAAGTAGCCCAGCACCACGCCGTGGGGCAGCCCGTATTGTCCGGTGTTTCGCTGGCAACGCTGCAGAACGCCGGGATGCGCGAATCGACGTTGCTCGACCTCGTGCGCCACAGCGTTTCCGATTCGCAGACCAACGCCATTCTCGCTCTCCGGCGTCACGGCGCGAGCGATCGGCAAATCTTGCGCCATTTCACCGGCTCCTGAAGTACGGTTTGCCCGCGCGCGTGCCCTCCCGGTAGAATCTTCGCATCTTGAATCGACCTGCGCCGCGCACGCTAGCCATTGCCCTGATTCCTGTCGTCCTTTTTCTGTGCGCTTTTTCGTGCGATGTGCCGATCGTTCCCGCCTATCAGATCGTAGGGGAATCGCGCGAGCTCCACTTTGTGCCGACTGGATCTCCAACGCTCCATATAATCGGCCGCTTCAAGCTCCAAAACACTGGCAACAGCGATCTGACTTTCGTGGACGTGACGCTGCCTGAAGAGAAAGTCTTCGGACTGCAGAACGTTCGCATGGAGTTGGACGGCCGCGAGATCGCTCCCGAGAATATTCCAGAGGAGTATCAGCAGGACAATCCGAACGCAGTGCGCATCCCATTCAGTCCACCGTGGCAGCGCAAGAAGTCTCTCGAACTCGTAGTCGAATACGACCTGGTGTCGCCGCAAGATACAGGGTCGCGCATCACGCTTGGCGACGACGAGTTCCATCTCGGCTCGCGCGGATGGTTTCCGGTGTTGCAGCCTCCGAAGCATGTACTCTCCCCTTTCCCGAAACGGCCGAAGGTCACGCCGTACATAATCCGCGTCCCTTCGAACTTCCTGGTGCTGGCGCGAGGGGCTCCGAAAGGCCGGAAACAAGGAGGCGGTGAAACCGAATACCGCTTCGCGCTGCTACAGGGTGATCTGCCGCCCTATGTGATTGCCGGGAACTACGTCGAATCACCCGCTCAACGCGCGCCGGATTTGGCGACGTTTTGGACGCTGAAGCCGCTGCCGAGCAGTCCGCAGGATGCGGCCGTGCAGATCGCGCAGGCGTGGGCTATTCTCGAGAAGGATTTCGGTCCGCTCGATAGGAACATGGCGGCGCCGCACGTGGTCGAGTCGCCGGAATTGCGCGGGCACACTTCCGAGGATGAGCCAGGACCAGCGGCGGCTGCCTTTCCGGGAGGCGTGCTTGTGAATCCCGCAGCGCTCGCGCTTGGAATCGACAGCGACCAGTTTCTTCAACTGGTGACGCATTCGCTCGCGCACGATTGGTTCGGCGATGAGATGTATCCGGCACCAGACGCGGCTTTGGGGCTGGGCGAGGGCCTGCCCGAGTACGCCACGATCGTTATCGACAAAGCGCGGAATGGAGCTGCGGCCCGCCGCGAGCGGATCCAACGGTTCTTGAGGGAATACGACGAGGCGCGGAAAAGTGCCGACGAGAAGGCACTCGGCATTACGATGCTGACCGACTCGCCGGGCCAGCGCCGCATCGCCCTGGCCAAAGCGGCGCTCTTCTTCGTGGCGCTGGAAGACGCCTGCGGGGCGGAAGCGATGCAGAGCGGGCTCAAGCAGATGGTCGAACTGTTGCGGGACCAGGAAGCAAGCTACGATAGTTTGCGCTCGGCACTCGAGGAAGCGAGCGGCAAGAATCTCGCCGAGTTGTTTCGCGTGTGGCTCAACCAAAAGGGCATCCCACAGGATTTCAGGGAACGATATCAATAGTCGAATCGGAAGCGGGAGGCTTCGTGAAAGAAATCATATCGACTGAAAAAGGGCCGAAGGCGCTGGGACCTTACTCGCAAGCCGTCAAGGCCAACGGATTTATCTTTACGGCCGGGCAGGGTGCGCTTGACCCCGCAACGGGAAAGCTTGTCGAGGGCGGCACGGCTACCCAGACGGCGCGCGTGATGGAGAATCTGAAGGCGATCGTTGAGGCAGCCGGCTCGTCGCTCGACCGTGCCGTAAAGGCTACGGTGTACCTGAAAGACATGCAGGATTTCGCCGCGATGAATGAGGTTTACGGGCGCTATTTTCCGCAGAATCCGCCTGCGCGTACCACGATTCAGGCGGCGCGGCTGCCGATGGATATCCGTGTGGAGATCGATCTGGTGGTTCTTGCATGACAAGCTTGCTTCATGGAATTGTCCGGCCTGGTCCCTGAAGAGCTCGCCTGACGTCGTGTAGGATCAGTGGAGAGTTTCGCTGTTTTGCCGATGAGCCCAGAGTAGTCGTTTCGCGGGTTCATTCATCTTCCTGTAAAATTAGTGGTCGATATTATTGGTGGTCTATCGTGAACGATCCATCCTTTGATCTGATTGTTATCGGCAGCGGCCCCGCCGGGCAGAAGGGGGCGATCTGCGCCGCCAAGCTCCGCAAGCGGGTCGCCGTGATCGACCGGCGATTGATGATGGGTGGGGTGTGCGTCCACACCGGGACGATTCCGAGCAAGAGCGTCCGCGAGGCCATTTTTCAACTGACGGGAATCGCGGTCCGGACGTTTTATGGCAACAACTACCGGGGGAATGGAGATGTTTCGCTGCAGGACCTCTCGTTCCGGGTGAACAGCATCGTCTCGCGCGAGACGGATGTGATCCGCGCGCAACTGAAACGGAATGGCGTCGCGGTCTATCAAGGGCTCGCCCAGTTTGCCGATCCGCACACAATCGAGGTCGAAGGGGAGGAAGGCAAAATCACACTCCATGGAGACAACATTCTGATCGCCTGCGGCACGCGCCCGGCGCGAAGCGCGGACATTCCTTTCGATGGCAAGCGCATTCTTGATACGGACGAGTTCACGAACATCAACAGCGTGCCGAAGGAGATCATCGTTGTCGGCGCAGGCGTCGTGGGACTGGAGTATGCGTCGTTCATGGCCGCGCTGGGTGCCGAAGTGACGCTGATCGACCAGCGGCCCGTTATATTGGACTTTGTCGACCGCGAGATCATCGAGGCTTTGTCCTATCACCTGAGACAGATGGGCACGACGTTCCGGCTCGGAGAGAAAGTGACGCGGGTGGGCCACGATCAGGAGCGCGACAACGTATTCGCGGAGCTCGAGAGCGGCAAGAAAGTGCGCGGAGACGTCCTGCTCTACGCCGTCGGACGTCAGGCGAACGGTGACCAGCTTTGCCTGGAGGCAGCCGGGCTGCAGCCTGACTCTCGCGGGAAAATCAAAGTAAACGACTCCTACCAGACGGAGGTACCGCACGTCTATGCGGCGGGCGACGTGATCGGCTTTCCCGCGCTCGCGAGCACGTCAATGGAGCAAGGACGGCTGGCCAGCTGCCGCATGTTTGGCGCGCCATCCGAAAATATGCAGGAGCTGTTTCCTTACGGCATCTATACGATCCCGGAAATCTCGATGGTCGGACAGACGGAAGAGAAACTCACGGCAGCCAAAATTCCCTACGAAGTTGGCATCTCGAAATACGCCGAACTGGCCAAGAGTATGATGTTGGGCGACGAAACCGGGATGCTGAAACTGCTCTTCAATCGCAATACGCGCAAGCTGCTGGGTGTGCACGCGATCGGACAACGCGCCACGGAAATCATCCATATCGGCCAAGCCGTGCTTGCCTACGGAGGCTCGATCGAATATTTCCGCGACACGGTCTTCAACTATCCGACGCTTGCCGAGGCCTACAAAGTTGCGGCGCTGGACGGGCTCAACAAGCTGTAGGGAGAGTCGAAACTCACACGTAATTGCCTTCAAGCAACGATTGAGGAAGTGTCCAAGGGAAGGAAAGCAGGGCGGGCCGAAAAGCCCGCCCTAATGGTTTAAGCGAGACGTTCTAAGAGCTCGGCGTGACGTTGGCTTTCTTCTGCTTGATCGCCTTGACCTCATCGACGAGCTTGTCGGCCTGATCGAGATCGGCGTTGCGAGCCTCTTCCGTCGTCTCCATATCGGCCTTCTGGCGATAGAGCAGGTTCAGATAAGCCATCGCGTCGTCGTAATCCGGCTTCAGGTCGACGGCCTTCTGGATTTTGGCAATGCCATCATCGACGTCCGCACCGTGCTTATCCGCGAAGTCCTTGGCGAGGGCCGGGGGCAGGGGATCGGTCTCTTTGACGGGTTTCTTGGCCTTCTTGTTGTAGTCGTCGCGCATTTCGCGGTTCGCGCGAAACGCGACGTCCCAATCGATCACGCCCACCCAGTAGTAAGGCTCGGGGTCGTCCGGCTTCAATTCGATATGCTTCAGGTGGTATGCCTTCGACGCCTCAATTTGAGCTTCGTCGTAGGGCGAACTGCCCATGGCGTACATGATCGAACCGATGCCATCGATCGCGGAGAGATTACCGGGGTCTTTATCGAGGATTTCCTGGAATTCTGCGATCGCCTGTTTGCCATTGTTTATGTTTGCCTGCGAAGGCGCGCCGGGAACATACTGGCTGGCATAAGCGGTGGCAAGAAAGACTTGGGCGTTCGTGAGAGTGGGGTCAAACTCCTTGGCTTGCTTGAAATCCTCGATGGCCAGATCGAACTGACCGTTCTTGTACGCCTGAACGCCCTTGTTCAGCTTGTCGCGTGCGCGAAGCTTGTTGCACCCTGCTCCCGCAGCGACCGCGGCCGCAAGTACGGCCACGAGAAATATAATGTGGGGCTTTCGCTGCATTCTTGCTCTCCTTAGTTATTGCCCCGCCTCAATTTTAGCGGTGATGAGGCCGACATGATCGATCCCCGAGCCACGCATGATGTCGATCGCTCTCGCGACGTCCGCAAACTCGACGTTATCATCGCCCTTGACGAAGGCGATCCTGTCAGCCCGCTCCTTGAAAATGTCGTCGAGCCGAGGGCCGAGATCGTTCCAGGTGGCATTATCCTGATTGATCATCAGCTTGCCGCCGGCGAGCACCGAAACGACGATTGTTTTGTTGTCCGGCGGTTCCTGTTTCTGGTTCGGCGGAGGAGGCTGAGGAACCAGAGTCTTGAGACCGGTCGGCGTTCTCGGTGTGATCACCATGAAGATGATGATCAGCACCAGCAGCACGTCGATCAACGGAACGATATTGGGCTCGGATACGACGCCCTTCTGTTCACCAACTGCCATTCC
>JBAPOM010000135.1:0-14399 GCA_049279635.1 Candidatus Acidiferrales bacterium | reverse complement strand
GTTACGGACGTTTCTAATCGCCAAATGTCGATTAGAAAACGGCGATTTGTGAGTGGTGACTGGTGAATAGTGGCGCAGATCGTAAATTGTCGCTCGTGGCTCGTCGGCAGAAACTCGAAAACATGCTGCAGGTGAATCTGCGCAGCGGTGTGCTCGCTACCTGAATGACGTGGGGGCCAGTTTCGCGCAAGACTATCAAATCGATCGCATGCAGAGAATCGCGCCGCAGTTGGTGTCCTTTGCTCCCAACGTGGATTTGGAGACCCGGCCATGGTTCAACGAAGGACTCCAGAGTCAGTGGTATTTTGTTCCGGTTGTTCTTGGAAACTTGATGCTCATCTTGGTGATGAACTTGACGGCGTTCGCCGTCGTCCGGGAACGGGAGATCGGTACTCTCGAGCAGGTTATGGTGACCCCCATTCGCCGGTGGGAATTCATCGTCGGCAAGACAGTGCCCTTTTTCCTGATTGGCCTTTTTGATGCGACGATGCTCACCCTTGTCGGCACGCTATGGTTTGGCGTGCCTCTCCGGGGACACCTCGCCGTGCTCGCCATCGGAGGCATGGTTTTCTTGCTCGCGGCACTTGGCCTCGGGCTCCTCCTCTCCACGATGGCGGTGACGCAACAGCAGGCGATGATCACGGCGTTCTTCTTCACCATGCCGATGACCACCTTGTCCGGTTTCGGCACGCCCATCAGCAGCATGCCTCCGTTCTTCCAGAAGCTGAGCTACTTCAATCCGCTTCGCCATGTCGTGCTGATTCTTCGCAGCATCTTCCTGAAAGGGGTCGGCTTCGACGTCCTCTGGCCGAACATGCTGGTGATGGCGGTTTTCGCGATATTGATGCTGAGCGTCAGCGTCTTGCGCTTCCGAAAGTCGCTCGAATGACCCGCCGTTCTTCATTTCATTACCCAAGCGCTCGTGATCGGCGGACCAACCGGAAGGGCGTGCGCCAATCCCTGCCCCTCTGGCCGATCGCGCCAATCTTTTTTCTACTATTGTTGGTCGCAGCAGGCTGCAACCGCAAGCCGGACGCGCCATCGGCAAATGAAGCCGAACTGCTTGACTCCGAGGGCCAAGCCGCGCTGCACTCCATTATGGAAGCGGGAAGGTTATCTGATTTGCGGTGGCCCGATTTCAGCGATTATCGCGAGGATGTCGCTAGGTTCTATGAAGCGTACGGGAATGCGCTGCCATGGGTGCGCGGAATGCAGGCAACGCCGCAAGCGCGAGCCATGATTGCGGCTCTCCAGAATGCTGGCGCGAGGGGCCTCTCGCCTGAGGATTATGACGCCTCGCGCTGGTCCGAACGGCTCGCGCGCCTTAGGCCGGCGACCCGAGATCCAGAGGAATCGAATCTCGTGCGATTCGATGTCGCTCTCACCGTCGCGGCCATGCGATACATTTCGGCTCTGCGCGTCGGCAGAGTAAATCCACGCCGTCTGGATTTCGAGGTTGACGTCTCCCGGCGAAGATACAATTTATCGGAATTTTTGCGCGAGAACGTAGTGCGCGCCTCGGATGTCCCAGGCGCTTTGCAGCAGATTGAACCGCCTTATCCCGGCTACCAACGCACGATCCGAGCGCTCGAAGAGTATCGCAAAATGGCGCGACGCGACGACGCCGAGATCCTTCCAGCCACCAAGAAGCCGGTCAAGCCGGGGGATGTCTATCCGGGCGTGCCGCGTCTGGTCCGCTTGCTCCGGCTCTTGGGAGATTTGCCGGAAAGCGCCGCGTTTCCGTCCGACGCCACGATCTACGAAGGTGAATTGGTCGGCGCCGTCAGGAATTTTCAATCACGCAGCGGGCTCACACCGGACGGACGAATCGACGCTGCCACTCTCGCCGAACTGAATGTCCCGCTAAGTCGTCGTGTTCGGCAGATGGAGCTGACACTGGAGCGTTGGCGTTGGCTTCCGGATGAATACCAGCATTCACCGATCGTTGTGAACATCCCGGAATTCCGCCTGCGCGCCTATGACGATCAGTCCAAAATTGCAGTCACGATGAAAGTGGTGGTCGGAAAGGTTTACGGGCAATATGAAACGCCGATCTTCATGAGTAAAATGCGGTCCGTCATCTTCCGCCCCTACTGGAACGTGCCGCCGTCGATTGCAAAGGCGGAGATCATCCCAGCCCTCGAGCGCAATCCCGGCTATTTGCAAAAGGAGAACATGGAAGTCGTGGACGATCATGACAATATCGTCAGTTCAGGGGTCGTCGCGAACGAAATTCTTGAGGAGGCGCGTGAAGGAAAGCTTTCATTCAGGCAGAGGCCCGGCCCCGACAATTCCCTGGGGCTCATCAAATTCATGTTTCCGAACGAGTTCGATGTCTACATGCACGACACACCGGCTACGGAATTGTTCTCGAAATCGAGGCGTGACTTCAGCCATGGCTGCATCCGCCTTGAAAGGCCCGTCGACTTGGCTGTGTGGGTTCTCCGCAACAATCCGGGCTGGGACGTTGACCGCATTCGCGCCGCCATGAACGGGACGAAGACAGAAGAGGTCACGCTTACGCAACCGATCTCGGTGCTGATCGTATATGGGACAGTGATCGTCTCCGAAGATGACGTCGTGCATTTCTATGACGACATCTACGGACACGACGCGGCTCTGGAACAAGCGTTAGATAAAGGCTATCCCTACCCGCGCTAGTCTCCGGCACGTTGGCGCGCATCGCACTCGAAACACCATTGGCGCACCCGGCCCGTATCTACGTGGACGAAATTCGAATGCGGATAGTAGCCCACGCCGCCGCGATGAAGGGAAAGAGCGATATCGCGCACACGAGAGGTCGGCACACCGGGTATTCGAATGTCGATCGCCTGCGCCTGCATGTGGAGGCTGTTCTTTGCAACTCCCTCGGTATGAGTTCGAAGAAACTGGTTGCTCCAAGGCGTGCGGTATCCGCAAATGATGTCGATTTCCGTCCCGGGGTGGCCGACAGCCATGGTCAGTTGTTCCAAAATGTCGAACACTCTCGGATCGTAGTGATGGACTTCTCCCGTGCGATGATCGCGAAGGAAATAATCGAGCTTCGCGAGCGCGGCCGGGAGGTACTCATTCCCGCGGCGGTACACGGTGTCGAGTCGTTCGCCCGTATGCGTGTGATAGAGGCGGAGATGATATTCTTGCGCCGCTACTTCGGGATCCAACGTGAGCGGCCGGGCCGAAACTGAAAGCAGGGCACACAGAAGTAGAAGGACGATAGCCGGACTTCGCATTAAGAGATTCTCGCTGAGTCTTCACCGCTTGTCTACACAGCGATCGCATTGTGTGTTTACTGCGGGGGAACGGCCGCCGTTTCAGCAGCCCGCGCTCGTAGCCAACCGACAGATTTGAGTATCTAGCTCGCCCCATTCGACAAGTAGAACATCTCTGCGCTTCATCACGGCCCATGCTCAATAAGTCCGAGAAGAAAGAACGTTCGATTGCCCGCAAAGAGTTAAGGAACCCGAAATCGTGTGCGGCACTGGAGGGATTGCCGCGACAGCGAGCCTCCTATCTCGTTTTCTGATCGGCAGCGGTTTCTTCTTCCTGATTTTCGTCCTTCTTCCAACTCGAATCCGGGTTGTATTCCTTCATTGCTTTGGCGAGAACCGCGGTATTCCTGCCGAGGTCCTTGCGGTAAACCACTCCCTCAGGGCCGACAATGAACGTCATCACGCCGGACGACCTGTATTCCGCCGGGTAGGCTACGAAGGCGAAACCCGCGGTCATTTTTCCGTCGACGTTATAGGCTTTCGCGCCGCCCAGGGCATCGGCACCCTGCCGCGTGAGGATATGGTAGTAGTAGCCGCGGTAAGGAGTCGGTGGGGCACCGTCCCGACTTGGGGCGTAGCCCTCGGCGACGGCTGACGCCACAAGGGGTCCGATGGGACTTTGAGGCTGGCCCTCCGCGGCACTCCAATACAGGCCATCCTGCTTTCCTTCGTCGCTGAAGATCTTCTGCGCGTATTCGTTGTTGTGCGCCGAATAGTATTCCTTTTCTGCGGCCACAAGCTGCTGGCACACGTGAATGGTCGATATTTCGTTCCGACCGACTCGCCTGTAGAGGATCTCCTTCTTGCCTGCGGCGGTATCGAAGTACCACGCACCGCCTTTGTCGACAAGCGGTATCGGCATCGGCCAATTCTCCGGGCCGACATAAAGGGTAGTCGTGCCATCCGGCTCTTGGACCAAGCGGTGCATTTCCTGATATCTTTGGACAAAATTGGCGCGGTTTTGCTCGTCTTCGGTCTGGTCCCCCGACGATACGATTTGCTGTGCGTCAGGTCCGAGGATTTCAAGCAGCGTCTTTTCATCGTTGTTCTGCGCTGCCATTACGAGCGCCTCGCTCGCATCCGGCGCGGAGGAAAATGTTTTCTGCCCGGCTTGCTGTGCCACCAAGAGTCGAGGGAAACATCCCGCCAAAACAACAGCGACAGCTGCGAGCTTCAGAAGATTCAGCCAGTGAGAACCGACGAAGTTGGGCTTAATCTGGTGCATGTCACTTCTCCTCATTTCTGCATTGCCAAAATTCGCCAAGCCTATTCAAGGAGCCTGGATCAGTGGTGCCCGCCGCCATGCCCTCCACCACCATGCGCTCCCCCGCCACCGAGGCTGGAGCTTCCGCGCGACGAATAGGTTCTTGTCTCTCCGCCATGGTCGTAGTTGCTGAAAGCGCCGGAGTGGACTCCGCTTTGCCCGCGGGGTGGAGCATATCCCCTGGCAGCTGGTCTACTCCCCTCGAAGGGCCTCGCCGTTCCGCCGGGACGATTGAACACACCCCCTGGCCTGCTTGGGGCTGAGAAAGGCCTCGCCGTCGTTCCTGGACGAACGCCACCACGCGGAGCCGGAGTTCGCCCGTAGAAATAGCTCCGGTTGTAGAACGTCCTGCTCCCGGAGTAGTACCGATTGTGGTGATAAATTGGATGGTGGTGATGCCAATCGAATCCCCAATAAGGCCACCCCCAGCCAAAGCCGCCGAAGAAACCGATTCCGAAACCAACTCCGAACGACAAGTAAGGCCCGCCAAACCAGATTCCCGGGTATTCATACCAACCGGGCCATGGCAATATCGAATATCCATAAATCAACCACGGATCGTACGCAGGAACGTAAACCACATCGGGGTTCGCAGGGGCGATCTCGACATCCCCATAGTCGTCAGTCGTTACAGTTTGCTGCTGAGTGGATTTGAGATTGCCCGCCTGTTCCGCTTTCTGGCGCATCACTTGAATTGCGTTCATCACGTCCTGTTGCTGGTTGTAGTAGGCGTCGCCGAGCGACGACGTCCACGATAGATTCTTGTCCATGTTTCCGAGGACGGAAGGAAATGCAACTAACGCCTTAACGCTTGGATCCCAAGGCTCTTGATCCACAGCCTGCGCCAGAGCGTCGCCCTTCAAATCCGAGTGATCTTGCACCCATCGGTCGGCCTCGACTACTTGCTCGGGAAACGTGGATGCTGCCAAGATTTGAGCCACAAGCGAGTCCGGGTACAAGGCAATTGGGGCCACCAATTGCTGCAGCTGCTCCGGAGTCAGTTGCGCGTATGGCGGGGCCTGGGGAGGCTGCGCTTGGCCGGACTGAGTTTGTGCGTCTGGGGAGGCGGGGGCGCCTTGCGGCAAAGTTGCAAACAAGAGAGCCGAGGACAACAAGGAGACCAAAATCTGCTTGCCCCATCCATGCCTTGAGTGATTTTTGAAGATGCTCATGTTCTTGAACCTCCACAGCGCCTACATCAGACCTGCACTCGTTCGCCGTTTTCTTTCTAGTCCTGCACGGAGGCACAATGCAGTGATAATCGTCACAGATGACTGCCCTCGAGCGAAGACGTTCGGAGAGTGGGCTTGGATGATTGTGCGCGCTGGTTCCTAGATTGAGGCCGCGCCAGTCAGAACCTTCTCCAAGCGAGGACACGAAGGACGTCACAGGGGATAGTGATGGGCATCACCGCCTGAATCGCCCGTATTTCGAATAGTAGCCATATGAGAGGCCCTCTGTAGGAGCGAAGGGAGACGCAGTTAGCTGCTCCGTCGAGCCGCGCAGCACGCTGTACCTCTACCATATTCCTCTTCGCACAACAGGAACCAGCTCGGCGGAAAAGGGAAGCGCGCGAGTCCCTTTCCCGCAAATGACGATCCGGGCGAAGTGGGGCTCGGAAGGGAGGTTTGCGATGATTCCGGGACGAAAATTTCAGAAAGATGGAACCGAAAACGAGATTGTGATTGAAGCGGGTCGCGCGATTCTGGAAGGCACTCTGGGACTTCCAAAAGAGACCAATTCGATTGTCCTTTTTGCGCATGGTAGTGGAAGCAGCCGCCACAGCCCCCGGAATCACTTTGTTGCGCACGTGCTTCAATCGCACGGAGTCGGCACGTTGCTCTTTGATCTGTTGACGCGCGACGAAGAAGGCGTCGACGAAATCACTGGCGAGCTTCGCTTCAACATTCCTTTTCTCGCAAGTCGCTTGAGGGAAGCAACTCGATGGTTGATGCAACGCCCCGACCTGAAAGACGTCAGGCTCGGGTATTTCGGCGCCAGCACCGGAGCGGCTGCGGCGCTCGTAGCTGCTGCTGAAATGCCGGAAACGATTGATGCGATCGTGTCGCGGGGAGGCAGGCCCGATCTCGCCCGCAACGCATTGGGTTCGGTGCGCTGCCCGACGCTGCTGATTGTGGGAGGAGACGACGAGCCGGTGATCGAGATGAATCAAGAGGCCCTCGCGAAACTCTCTTGCGAAAAGAAGCTGGTCATCGTTCCGGGCGCGACCCACTTGTTCAAAGAGCCCGGCGCGTTGGAAGAGGTTGCTCAACTGGCGGCCGACTGGTTCACGCGGCACCTGACGAATGTGCACGCGCGGAGCGTTCACGCCTCGGCTCAGCGCTGACGGTATGACAGGCTGGGAACATTTCGAGCAGGGCGCCGATATCGGCGCGCGTGGCTTTGGTGCGCCCGCGGAATAAGCCCTTAAACAGGCGGTCTCTCCGCAGACCAGGACACTCGGCCGTGCTTAATTTCCTATAGCGTTGAAGGATACGTCTCGGGAACCTCGCCAGTTTCCCATTCGGCAGTTCGCTCGAGAGGCTCAACGGCGCGAGTCTCATCAAAATGCAGGATTGCGTCGAATTGATCCGGAAGCAGAGCGTGGAAATAATGGCTCACGCGCTCCGATCGCGGAAGATAGATGACACCAATTGCTCGCTCTAGACGTGGTTCCCGCAGGAGAGATGTGGCTTCTTCCCTATGGCCGAGCGGAAGCAGGAAATTCCCAATCCCGGCCTCGTGGAAGAGTGCCTCATAACTTTCCGGCACCGCTGGTCGAACATGCTTGCGCTCGGCGGGGCGTCCCCATTCCGACGCTGCGGTAACAGTGCCAGTGTACGTTGTGAATCCGACGAGGGTCGCTTCTTTTCCGTAGCGTTGACGCACGAGCTGACCAAGATTGAGTTCGCCCTGGTGTCCCATCTCGGTAGCGCGGGCATCGCCCAAATGAGAGTTGTGCGCCCAGACGACGACCTTGGCTTTGGCGCCGAGGTGGTGTGTCAACGCGTCCAACGTCTCGGCCATATGACTGTCCCGCAGATTCCATGACGAGACTCGTTCGCGAAACATCGAACGGTAATATTCCTCGGCATTCTTCACGAGGCGGGCATTCTGTTCCGCAAAGAAGAAGGCATCTCGGGCCACGCGGCCATCGCGTGCTGCGAGATCCGCTGCGCGCCGACGCATTTCCATCCATTGACTAACGACTTCATTCTCACAACTCTTACTCAGACCGAAGCTGGCGGCGTAACCATAGGCTTGAGTGTCTTCGCCAAAGTTTTCGAAGCAGGCATAGCGATACCGCGCGCGGCGTGCAGCTTCAGGATCAACTTTATCCAAGAAATCCAGCACGGCCTGAATCGAGGCATGCAGACTGTAGAGGTCCAGCCCGTAAAAGCGAGCACGCTTGGCATGCCGGTGGTCATTGTAATTGCGCAACCAGCCGACGAAATCAAGAATGTCGGCATTGCGCCACATCCATGCGGGAAATCTCCGGAAGCCCGCAAGCGCATCCACCGCTTCTTCGTCTTCACCTTCAAACTGAACAAATTGGTTTACGCGATACGCGTCCGGCCAATCTGCTTCCACCGCGACTGCGGTAAATCCTTTTTCGGCGATCAGGCGCTTCGTGATCTCCGCGCGCAGGCGGTAGAACTCGTGAGTTCCATGCGTGGCTTCGCCGAGCAGAACGAAACGGGAGTCGCCAATCATCTTGAGCAAAGGATCGAAATCGGATATTTCTCCCGTCAACGGATGCGCCGATTGGCGAATCGCGTCGATCAGATCGTGTCGGTGTTTAGCAACCATTTTCACACCTCGGTTCTCACAAGCGCGCCCACGACTCCAATGGATACTTGCGTCGGGTGCAAAATAGTCGGCCGTCCGTCATGGCCGCGTCCTTCTCGCTGCGGTCTCCATATCCTGATCCCGTGAGTCGCCGAGTCGGCGCGAGGCGCTATCGAGTAGCTCCTTTACCTCCTCATCCGACACTTGCGAGAAGTCATCGTAGAATTGGCCGACTCCGAAAAATGGCTCCGGCGCCTGCAAGCACACGAACTCGTCTACCTCAGGTAGGAGCAGATCTCGTGTGGAAGGCGGAGCAACCGGGACCGCAATCACGATCCGCGCAGGCTTCATGTGCCGTAACGCACCAATCGCCGCCCGCATGCTGGCCCCAGTGGCGATACCGTCATCGACGAGAATGACGATCATTCCAGCCACATCCAGCGGCGGTCTTCCGCCCCGATAGGCACGTTCGCGGCGTTCGAGTTCTTGTTTTTCTGCCCGTGTCACTTGCTCGATGTCCAGCTCGGTGAGTCCCAAGGCCTCGATCGTACGTCGGTCAAGAACTCGAACTCCTCCACTCGCAATGGCTCCGAATGCCAACTCTTCGCGGCCTGGAACGCCGAGTTTGCGCAGGACAAACACGTCCAACGGCGCATTCAGAGCTGTGGCCACCTCGAAGGCGATTGGAACGCCTCCCCGAGGCGCTCCCAACACAATCACATCATCGCGGTTTGCATATTTTTTCAAGCGCAGCGCCAAGCCTCGGCCAGCTTCCGTTCGGTTCGCGAAGATCATATGAGCAGCTCGCGTCGACGGGTCAACTCGCGCCGGCGATTGAGTAGCAAGACTCGGTCCAGCTCATGCGGCTGGCCGCAATAGAAGCAGTCTCTCTCGAAATGCATTTCCTGACGCGGTTCCGCAGGTTTGGAAATCTCCTTAAGTGTGCCTGCGACCTGCCAGGCAGAAGCATGAAGCGCGATGTCCGCTTGGGCCACAATCCCAAGAACGACACCAATACCGTGCGCTTTCATCAGACTCGCGGCCCTCGCCGCCGAATCCCACGGCGTGCAGCTGACTAGCACCGTAGTCATGAGATCCTTGACGAGCACAGTCGATCTCCATCGTGCAGGGCTTATTTGAGCACTCGATCGCGGCAGGACTCGGTGACACGAATCACAGCCGCGTGGGAGCTAGGTCACACCCACGCATCTTGTCCCGAGTGACTAGTTCGCCGCAGCATTTGGATCATGGGCGGCGACGGCTGGGCATCCGAAAGTTGACTACGGCGGCCTCGACCACGTGCAAGCGACCGGCCGTGACCTCAATATCCTGGTGCTCGAGACGGAGGTTATTCCAATACTGGCGCGCAGGCCTCGCCCTCATCCCGGGTGGAACCTTCGGCAAAACCTAAAGCTAGCTCGGTTTGGTCAGACTGTACTGTGATTTAGGTTTGCCCTGGTTCGCTCGCTAGCAGACGATCCTGAATACAACACGACCTCGGAACGCAGTGGCGTGACGTTGTCTTAGCGTTCTTAGAAGCATTTCCGAACTTCTCCTAAGATCCGGTCGAGCGCACGCGCAAATTCAGCTGGCCCCGCATCGCTGTCTTGAACAGATAGCGATTTGTATTCATGTGCTCTAACGCGCCTGCGTGGAGTGTGCAGGTTCCTCATTCGAAGCTCAAGCCTTCCCCTTGTCTTCCAACTTCTTTTTGGTCACGGCCTCGGCGCGAACCTTATCGGAACATGGGCCACAAAAATAGCTATCACATTCCTTGCCACAAATATGGCAAACCTGCCTCGTTGCTTTCCGCGCGGTCTCGGATTTCGCTGTCGACATCGATCTGTCCCCCTTTTGAAAGAATTGATCGAATCTGATCGGGCTGCCGTAACCATAGTCACGGGAATACGTAATTTGCATCACCATGCGATCAAAGCAAAAGTGGTAATAGTCACCGAACTCTGGAATCGCATGGGAACTAGGCTCTTTCGGAACTGTTCGTAGGGACGGGTAGCAATAGTCGATTCGTGCGGATTGGGCAGACCGAAGGCTGGGTGGTCGGCTTAGGAGTCGCAGACCGGGGAGGCGTAGCTGGATTCGACACGCCAGAGCTGCAACAAGACAAAGTCGTGCGCGCGGCCAGGCGCTGTCACTGGCGAGGGGGTGTCGGGGATTTTTGAATCTGATAGGGAAATTCAAAGGGACCCCTGGCCCGCAAAGCCGCACATTTCTCGGCTCAGATAGATCGACGACCGGTGCTCGGATGTCGCATCAGTCAAGGTGAAGTCGTTTGTGAGCTGATGGGGTGGGATGCAGGACGCATTGCAAACCCAACGGCTGAGTTTAGTACGAGCGTACCATTGCACAACCCAACTGCTGGCTTCATAGTCTCAGCATGAACAAGAGAATGCTCTCCGAAGTGATGCGATACCTTGGAAGTCAGACATCAGCGGCTAAAGCCAAGGCGGCTCGCAAGAACGGCAAACTCGGCGGTCGCCCACGAAAGATGAAACCATGATCAAGATGCAGCCATTGTCCGATCGTGAGTTACTCGTCGTGCTCGCTGCGGCCAAAAAAGAAAACCAGCGTGACCATTGCCTGCTCTTAATCTGCTACAGCCACGCAATGCGTGCAAACGAGTGCGGCAAGTTGCTGGTGTCTGATATCTCCATCAAAGACTGGACGATCCGTGTTGCTCGCTCGAAGGGATCATTGCTGACGGTCGAGAAGCTGGCACCGCACAGTAATCCCCTGCTCGATCAGCGCAAGACAGTGGAGAGCTGGCTGCGGGTCAAGCCCGAGTCGCCGTACCTATTCCCTTCACGCAAGAATGGCGTCCTGAGCCGAGTGCAGGTCTACCGACTGTTCCGGGATTATGCTGAGCGAGCTGGGCTCCCACACTCAAAACGTGGTGTCCATGCGCTGAAACACACGCTAGGCCAAAAGCTGGCCGACCGGGGCACAGACATCAAGGAACTGCGAGTCATCATGGGCCACAAGCTGATTACCTCGACGCAGCACTATTTCGAGGTGTCCCAAGACCAGGCCGACGCTTCCAAGCAGGCCGCTCTGTTGTCTGTCCGAATGTAACACTACCCAAAATCGGGGGCGTCAAAACCCCTGATTCCTGCTGTCTAACCCCTGTGTTTGAGGCCCCGCATGTAACACTTGGGTCTTGTGTAACATTCGCCGATGATCGGCTTTCGCAGTAACTGCTAAATCCGCTCCTTCTCATGCGGCTGCAGCAGGCAGAGTCATCCCGCCGGCCACGGATCGCGTGTAAGCAGATGTCACCGACACTGTAAGTGCGGTGTGAGTGAGCCGAAATCGTCGGTTCGATGCGGGTAAACCGATTGAAAACAAAGTTGATAGATCGACTCTGGGCCGCATCCGTAGCACCTTTTCCCGAATGATGGATGTGGTCGAGAAAGATACAGAAAAATGCCGGGTGCCAAGCGACCCCAATCGCTGCCGAGTAAAATTTTACCGTTCCCTGGCCTGCCGCCGACCAAATGAATGACGTCCTAACTGCGAGGGGTTGCGGTGATCGTTGTGTGTGACTTGGAAAGGCGCGGCGCTCTGCAGCCCGCTACTACTCGCAGGCCCATCCAGGGACCGACAGCGCTGAGCCTCATGGACTGTATCTGACTGGAAGACTGTCTCCACAGGCTTATCCCTGGACAAGCAACATCGTAGCGGTGGGCTGTGTTTTCGAAGCGCTGCCGTCATGAAAATATAAGCAGGTGCCCATTCGAAGCGGGAATGCCTGCTGCCGCAGGACCGCGCGAGGTCCCCGTCTTGAGATGAGGATTTCCTGTGGAAAGTTCCCCCTAGCAGGGGGAATGCCGTAGCGAAGCGGAGGCACCCGTAGGGCGTTGGGGTAGAAAAGAGTGGGTCTGGGTGGCGATACACCCAGCAGGGTGGAGGGACAGAGTCCCCCGAGCGTGCGGGTCGATACCCGCCAAGTTCACAATCCCATGCGGAGTCCGCACGCCGAAGGCGGAGGACGTGAGCAGGTTCCGAGACGAACGAAGTGAGCGAGGAACGCATTGCGGAGGGACTGATTCGTGCCTTTGAGAATCACACCCTCCCCCGACGAATCCCCGAACCCCCTTTTTGCGGATTCAAGCGATTTGCTGGCGCAACCTGATTCGCGAAGGTGCATGGCCTTATTGTGGCTTTGGGATGCTTCGATCCCCCACGGCAACAGGTCGATATCACATCCGACCCTGAAGGCACAATCAACGATCAGGACATCTCGCAGCATCCCACGCCGAGAAGACTGCAAGGCTCGCGCCAAGCACGATCTTTGGATATAAGCACATCTTCGCAAAACACCTGAAGCACCGTCTCGAAATGACGAGGCTCTGTGACTTTCGCACGTCTACCGGGCAGCAACTATTGGATCGCATTCGAAACGATGCGGGATTGTCGAGCACATCTCTGAAACACATCAAATGGTTTCTGGTGGCGGCTCTGAATTATGCAAGCAGGTGGACGCACTTCAATGCGACGGGAATCCAATGGAGTATACGACCGTTCCAAAAACCGAGGAGACTCCGGAAACCACAGCTTATTCCCTGAACGAGATTAACACGATGCTTGACAAACTCTCTGACGAACCTGTGGCAAGCGCGGTTGTGGCACCAGCGGCTTTCACGGGTCTGCGTCGTTCTGAACTGCGCGGGCTCCGCTGGGAAGATTTGGGGGACAAACAACTGTTCGTAACTCGCACGGTCTGGAACACGACCGAGCGAGGCAAAACAAAGACGGCGAGTTCGAAGGCTCCTGTTCCCGTGCTCCCCGGTCTGGCAAAGCTCTTGGAGACCTACCGGAACGGATCCCCGAGTGATGGATACATTTTCGCAGGCACTAAGATGCGGAAGCCCCTGAATTTGGCCAATCTAGCGCGGCGAGTGATCGTACCCAAACTTCGAAAAGGTGGGGTACAATGTTGGAGCGGATGGCACGGATTTCGTCGCGGTCTCGCCACGAACTTATTCGAGTTAGGCGTCAACGAGACCACGATCCAAGCTATTCTGCGGCACGCCGACGTCGAGACGACTCGGCGGCACTATATTAAGAGGAATGTCGTACCCGAGGAGTCTAGGAACGCAATGAAGCGGCTCGAAAAAGTCTTCACGAAGATGCAGAAGGCGAGCCGTCGCCAGTCCAGGTTGGGTACGAACGTGGGTACGAAGGGAGCAGCGGCAAGAAGAAAAGAACACAGCAAACCTCACTAAACATTAGATTTACTCAACTGTGGTGAGCGTAGCTCAGCTGGTAGAGCATCGGTCTGTGGAACCGAGGGTCGTGGGTTCAAATCCCATCGCTCACCCCAAAATTATCGTAATGAGGTGCGGGCGACCACGCCCATAGCAGCGTTCCAGGCGATGCTTCACCCGACCCGCACACCCTTCAAACCCGGAAGGGTGCGACACCCACGCATTGGTCAGTGACCTCCGCCGCCAACTGATGGTGTGGCATGATCCGTTTTTGCTCCGATATCAGTGCGTGGGGTTACCTGGAACTAAGGATGCGCCACCCGCCAGTGGGACAGAACTTCTTCATGATCCCGAAGGACAAGTTTGGAATCTATATCGGAATCAAACCCGCTCCGCCCGATCCTCCGCGCCAACCTTGATCGTCACTATTGCGCTAACGGTTTCGGGCCAACCTGAAGAACGATAGGCACCTCCTGCTGCGGTTCAATTGTTCCAGCGGCATCAATCCCGATGAGTTTTAGTGCCTGTTGAAGTAGAACGGCGGAAGGGTTCTTAGCATCAAGGACGCTAATCCGAATTCCGGACGGATCGCCGTTGACGACGGTGCCTTGCCTATACTCTATCTGCCATCCGCCTGCGGTCAGCAACGCGCCAATCTGACGACTATATGCGAAGGATTCTAGGTCGCTGCCCACCAGCAACAGCCTGACCGATCCCTTGTCGTTTGTGCCAGCCGCCTTCAGGAAGTCTTGTTTCTGGGCGTCGTTAATCGACCGAGGAGCCGCCTTGTGAATGAAATCGAGTATTTCGTCAAGCTTGCGGGAGACATCGGCTGACTGCGCTCCTTTTGAT
>JBAPOM010000134.1:0-6786 GCA_049279635.1 Candidatus Acidiferrales bacterium | reverse complement strand
GCATCGATCCTCCGGCCTCGATGCCCACCAGCGCGGGTCGCGGGAGAGTGGAATAAAACTCCCGCACCTGGTTGCCTTCGTGCATCAGTTGCAAATTCACTACATCTCCGGTCGTCGTATCCAAAATAGCCAGCGTCTGCTGGCGAGCGTGCAAATCACAGCCTATAATTCGCATTCGGCCTCCTTCAGTCCGAGCGACTGTTCGGGTGAACACCACACAGTCTACTCGGGCCGTCGCGAGGCCGACTTCGTTATGACATCAACCGTCCATGTGGATACTGGAACGAAGATGTCCGGTAGTCCGTGCGGGCTCAACCGGTCGGCGGGGGCACTTCGAGATCGCCGCTTCTAGGCCGTGCCCCGCCAGCTCCAGCCAAGTAATAATATATTGACGGCGAATGGCATTCTTTCCAACAGCCGCGCTCTTGACGCTTCAGCGAAAGGCGCGTAAACGTTTATCCCAAAAGTGCCCGCGCCCCTAGCAGGCAGAAGGATGTGCTCTGTGACAAGACGGCTGGCAGCAGTATCTGTTTTGGCGGTCTTCACACTTGGAGTCGCGTCGCGCTCTGTTCCGGCGCAAGATAGAAGGAATCTGAAAGGTATCGACAGTGTTTTCGTGGTAGTCGAAACCCTTCCTAGCGGCGCTAGCAAACTAGGGCTTTCCGAAGGGATTGTTCAAACAGATGTCGAACAGAAGCTACGACTGGCAGGTCTGCGCGTCGTCACGAATCAAGAAGGCGAGAATCTCCCCGGCTCTCCCTACCTGGACGTACGTTTAATCGCGACCGATCCTCCTGAAGCGGTCGCGATTGAGATTAGCCTAAATGAAAATGCAACGCTAGCGCGCAACGGTGACTTCGCACCTGAAGTTGAGACGTGGGAAAAGGTTCACGTAATAGCTAACCCGAGCGGTCAGGCTGTCCGCGACAAGAGCAAAGAGTTGGCCGCCGAGTTCTTGAACGACTGGCTGGCCGTCAATCCCAAGAAGGAGTGAGAGACTGTATGGCAGCGAAATAGCTCACATGCCTGGCAAACGCTGCCAGCTCAACCGGAGAAGTTCCCCCGCCCCCAAACTTCCCGTCTCGACGCCCCAGCCGCTTGATGGCTCGGCCCAAGCCGCCGGGAAATCCAGACAAAATATACGGGTCCTGGTCCTTGTACCAATCCTGTCCTTCGGTACACCACTTTCGCGTGCGGCACTGTGCTAGCTTCGAAGCGAGGCAATGAACGCGCATCGACAACTCAGAAAAAGGGCCGCGCGAACGCCGGGCGCCGACTCGTCCTTCCCTGCTTCCCTGCCTCCATGCATCCCTGCTTCCCTGTCTCCTTGCGTCCCTGCCTCCATGCCGGCCTGGGCCGCTTCTTCACGAATCACGAGCCACCAGCCACGAATTACCGCATTCAAAGCCTCACTACTCACCAATCACCACTCACGAATCACACGATTTCTAATCGACACTCCGGCGATTAGAATTCGTCCTATCTTCTTCGCCTTCAACACAAACACCACTTCTAATCGACACAGTAAGGGACCCTTTCCCTTTTGCACAATCGCCACGAAACTCGCCAAAGTTCTCTATTTACCCCGCGATTTTCTTTGCTATAGTCATCGCCGCACTCGCGTTCCTCCTCTTGGGCTCCGCGCGCTAGCGCCCGCGCGACCCACATGGTGCGAGAGCCTTCCCCTGCCTGGCCATCGAGAGCTTTCTGTTTCCGGCGATTCGCAATATCGGCTGGAGCCATCAAAGCTAAACGGAGACTTTCGTGCGCGTTCTTACGCCAACTGAAAATAAGCGCCTCAACGAGCTCATCGGCTTCATCGGCCTCAGCCTGGCCGTGTTTCTCGCCCTGAGCCTGCTTTCGTATTCGCCGCTCGACCCGTCGTTCAATGTCTCTGCCGGGCCGATCGGCTCCACCCCCGTGCACAACTGGATCGGGCCTGTCGGCGCGCATCTCGCCGATCTCGTCTTCCAGTTCAGCGGCTACGCGGCGTTTCTGTTCCCCGTCGCGATCTGCATGGTCGCGCTGCGCTGGTTCCGCAGCCATACGATCGACGCGCCCATCGCCAAGCTTATTGGTGCGTGCCTCCTGCTCACATCGCTGTCGGCTGAAATGACGCTGATCCATCTTCCGCCCGTTCGCGGCGCGCTCCCGCCCGGCGGATTGCTCGGTACCGTACTTGCCGAAGGTCTGCGTGCCGGATTCAATCCCGTTGGTGCGAACCTGGTCGCCGTTGCCACGCTGCTCACGGCGCTGCTGCTCACCACGAGCTTCTCGTTTCACGCCGCTGCGGATTGGATGAAGAAGCCGCTCGCGCCCGAAGGCATGGTTGGCAAGTGGATGTCGCAGTTTAAAGGCTGGCGCGAAGAACGCGAAGCCGCGCGCCTGCGCAAGCGCGTCGAGGAAATCAAGATCGCCGGGCGTCCGCCAGTAAATCAGGCGGGCCAGCGCCGCACGGCCGTCAAGGATCTCGACGAGGACGAAGAGAAGGACGAACCGGACCCCGAACCGCTGCTCTCCGAGCGCGGCCCGGCCGTAATCAAATTCCACGAGCTCGACGCGCCGCCCTCTCCTAAAAAGAGCGCCGAGCCAAAAATCTCGCGCGGCCGCACTAGCTACAAGCTGCCTCCGAGTCACCTGCTGCACAGCGCCGAGCGCGGCGAGAAAATGGACGAGGCCGAACTCAAAGAGTGCGCGCGCGCCATCGAGCAGAAGTGCGCCGAATTCGACGTCTCCGGCCACATCACGCAGATCAATCCCGGCCCGGTCGTCACCACATTCGAATTCAAGCCCGAGGCGGGCATCAAGTACAGCCGCATCACTAATCTCGGTGACGATCTTTGCCTCGCCCTCCGCGCCGAATCGATCCTGATCGAGCGCATCCCCGGCAAATCAACGGTCGGCATCGAAGTGCCCAACGCGCGCCGCGAAGTGATTGCCCTCCGCGACGTGATCGAAGCGCCGGAATTTTCGCACTCGCCGTCGAAGCTTACTCTGCCGATGGGCAAGGACCTGATCGGCCGTATCCGCGCCGCCGATCTCACGCAGATGCCGCACCTCCTGATCGCCGGCGCGACGGGAACCGGCAAGAGCGTCTTCCTCAATGCCCTGCTCATGGGATTGCTCTACAAGGCGACGCCCGATGAATTGAAGGTCGTGCTCGTCGATCCGAAGCGCCTCGAGCTCGGCCTCTATTCCGACATTCCGCATCTGTTCACGCCGGTCGTAACGGATCCGAAGGTCGCCGCCAACGTCTTGCGCAACGCCACGCGCGAAATGGAGCGCCGCCTCAAGCTTCTTGCGGGACGCTCGGTGCGCAATATCGACCAGTACAATCGCACCTTCGAAAAAAATCAGTCGCTCTCGCTTTTCGATAGCGCTGAGGAAGAGCATCGCCCGCTTCCCTACATCGTGATCGTCATCGACGAGCTGGCGGATCTCATGATGGTCGATACTAACGGCGTCGAGGAATCGATCACCCGCCTCGCGCAGATGGCCCGCGCCGTCGGAATCCATCTTATTCTCGCCACGCAGCGCCCATCGGTCGACGTCATCACCGGGCTCATCAAAGCCAATTTCCCCGCGCGTATTTCGTTCCGCGTGGCCGGCAAAGTCGACTCGCGGACGATTCTCGACGCCAATGGCTCCGAATCGCTGCTCGGCAAGGGCGACATGCTCTATCTCCCGGCCGGCTCGTCGCGCCTGCACCGCATCCACGGCCCGTTCGTCAACGAGTCCGAAGTCACTGCCGTGTGCGATTTCTGGCGCGATCAGGCCAAGGCGATTTACAACGAAGAGCTTCTGCGTCCGCCGCGCGATGAAAACGCCATGGGTGGCGGCGCGGATGGCGTCGATGGTGAGGAAGTCGACGACGATCTTTATCACGATGCAGTTCGCGTCTGCTGCGAGATGGGACGCGCCTCCACATCCACTCTGCAGCGTCGCCTCCGCATCGGCTACGGCCGCGCCGCCCGCCTCATCGACCTCATGGAAAAAGACGGCATCGTCGGCCCCGCCGACGGTTCCAAGCCCCGCGAAGTCCTAAAAAAGAAAGATTGGATGCGCGAATTCGACGAATCGACCCAGTGAGCACAATTGAAAAGCAACCTGTCATTCCGAAGCCCGAGCAGCCGGAATTTCGGCCCATTCATCTCGGCGAGCGCGATATTCCCGCGGTGTGGCGAGGGCTGAGGAATTTCGGCGCCGGAACGGCGGACACTTCGCATTGTCCGGGCGCTTTTCGCTTTCCAGCGCCATCGCTTTTCCGTAAAATTGGGAGTTGTTCCGGTGCCGAGGTAGCTCACCGGTAGAGCGCGGCCCTGAAAAGGCCGGCGTAGGCAGTTCAACTCTGCCCCTCGGCACCACTTATGTCGCCTAACAATTTCCAGCTACCTTTGTAGCGAATTTCCTCGCCTTCCGGCAGCAGCGTAATGGCGTCAATATGTCGGAATAGCTCTTGCCGCACGATGGCGGGCTTGCCATGCTTCCCGGCTAGGGCTTGCCGTATGTCCATTACTCCCTCGCGGACGAACTTCCGAAGGCCAACAATTTGCTTTTGTATGGAGCCTTTTCCCTTCCCGGTTATTTTCTCGACTATGCTAGAGATTTCCTTCTCGCGCTCGGTAATCCCGGCCCGGAGTGAAGGCGAATCCATTCCCGATGCCAAGACTCGCGACAGGTTTCCGATCTCCGTTTCCAGCACTCCTTTCCGCTTCCGCATTGCATCCATCTCCCCGCCCATCGCCGCGAAGCGCCGCTCGATTTCTTCTTCCAGCTTTTCGAGAACGAAATCTATAGCCGCGTCCGAGAGAACGTCGCGTTGCAGTTTCGAGAGCAACTCGGCTTCGAGCGTATCTCGCTTGATGCGCCGCGAATTCGTGCAGGTTCCGCGGAACGCATAATTCGGGCATCCGTAGTCAGCGCCGCGCACATAGCCGTACTTATTCTTTCCGCCTCCTGACACCAGCATAAACTTCGATCCGCACACGCCGCATTTCAATAGACCACTAAAGATGTACGGACTCGCGGCATGTCTGAGATTCATCTTCCCGCCCTTCGCGCCTGCTAGGCCGTAAGTACGGCTGATGAATGCGAGGCGCTCTTGCACGGCCTTCCACAGCCTTTCGGGCACTATACGCTGTTCGGGCATCTCCACGCGAATCCATTTGGACTCCTCGCTAGCCTTCTTTACGCGGAGTCCAGTCTGTGGGTTGTGAATCTTCCGGGTCTTCCCCCACGTCAGCACTCCGCGATACCGTTCGTTGTGCAAAATTACGCGGACGCTGGAGGGTGCCCACGATTGCTGACGGCCTTCGCGAGGCCGTGGCGAACGGACGTGTTCTCGATTCAGCCTCTTGGCAACGGATTTCAGCGACAAGCCGTTCGCATAGAGCGAGAAAATCTTGCGGACGATCTTCGCCTGTTCCTCATCGACCTGTAGCTTTGCTCCCGCTATCATCGGCCTCCCATACTGGTCACGCCGTTCCGGGTCCTCAATAGGCACAGAGCGATAGCCGAAGATTCGCCCGCCGTGGTGTAGCTGATTCAGCACTCGGCCTTCTAGCCCTCGGTGCGTCTTTTTCCCTAGTTCCCGGATGTACAAGCTATCGACGATGCCGTGGGTTGCGAGGAGGACTTCCGCTTGTTCATTGTCGGAGTCGATTCCTTGAGATACGAATACGATGCGCACGCCAGCGAACTGCAAACGGTCGGAAAGATTGATCGAATCGGACAGCTTGCGGGAGAGGCGCGAAGTGTCGTCAATTAGGACGATGTCGAACGACTTGGACGTGGCTGCCTCTAGCAAACGTTTCAGGCCAGCCCGTTCCGAGGTAGCACCAGATATTGCCTCATCGGAAAAGATGTGATCCTTCAGAACTTCCCATCCGCGAGGCTCGGCAAATGCCCGGCAATTTCGCACCTGGTCCGGGATCGAGGCTTTGCTCTGACGGTCCGAACTATACCTTGCGTAAATCGCGCATCGCAGCTTCATCGCTTCTTCTTTCTGCCGACATTTTCGGCAAACCATTTGTCCGCGAGGGCCGGAACTATGCAACGCTCCAAGAATTCGCGGAGTTCGGGCCGTAGTTCTGGCCGTGGTTTCTTCGGCCTTTGAGGCGACGGTTTAGGGCTGCTATGCACATATAGATGAAACCCGGTCGCCTCAGTTTGCTAAGCGAAAAACCTCCATCTGCTAAACGCTCCTACCTCTCGCCGAAATTGCCGCATTTGCGCTAGCTCAGTGCGAGCGATTCCGGCTACCCTTTTCCAAACGGCAGCGCAACAAGGCCGTCGCAGCACTGACGCCCAACTCTTGCCCCACTTCGCGCCACGATTGACCCTGCCGCCGCAAACGGCGGATTTCCCGAACATCAACGGCGCTGCGCGGCCTACCTAGTGTCTTGCCTTCGGCCCTTGCTCTTTGTAAGCCTGCGATTGTGCGTTCCGAGATTTTTATGCGCTCTTGCTTCGCGAGCGTCGCCATGATCGCCAAGATCGCATCTTTGAATGCGCCGCAGCTATCGAAGTACGGTTCGGTGAAACTACGGAATCCTACGCCGTAATTCTCTAATCGGTTCAGGTACGCGAGCGTTTGGGATGCGCCTTCTCTCGAAAAGCGGTCAAGCGCCCAGAACAAGACTAGATCGAATTCCCGCTTCGCGGCATCCGCAAACAACCGCTTAAACTGCTTGCGATCCGCTTTGCTTCCAGAATCCGTGTCGCTGTATTCGCGTACAATCCGCCAGCCTTGTTTCCGAGCAAAAGCCCTGAGTTGCGCGACCTGAT
>JBAPOM010000133.1:0-2423 GCA_049279635.1 Candidatus Acidiferrales bacterium | reverse complement strand
CGAGCACCGCGATCGCCGCGACCGTCGGCGTCACGTCGCTTTCGCTCGGCGGATACGCAGTCTGGGCACAATATCGCGAGATTTGGCTCACGTGGTGGCTGGGCGACGCCGTGGGCGCCATGCTTGTTGCGCCGCTCCTGGTCCTCTGGATTTCGAATTTCCGCCTCCGATTCAAGTGGCGTGAGTACGCTGAGCTTCTTGCGCTGCTGGTCGGCCTCGTGTTGACCGCGCAGATCGTGTTCTTGGGCCTGTTTCTTCGGGTTCCCCGGGATTTCCCCCTCGAGTATTTGTGCATTCCCTTTCTGATCTGGGCCGCGATCCGATTCGGCCAGCGCGAAGCCGTGACGGCGACAGCTGTGCTCTCGGGAATCGCGATCGCCGGCACGCTGCGAGGGTTAGGATCTTTCGCGATCGGTTCGCCCAACGACTCGCTCCTCCTGCTGCAAGCCTTCATGGGCATCGTCGCCGTGATGACGCTCGAGCTGGCCGCGATGTCCGCCGACCGCCGGCGCATCGAGGAGCAGGTACGCAGCCTCGCCGTCACCGATCCGCTCACCGGCCTCGCGAATTACCGCATGCTCATCGATACCCTCGATGGAGAAATCCGCCGCTTTGGCCGCACCGAAAGGCCCTTCGCCGTTCTGTTGCTCGATATGGACGGCCTGAAGCAGATCAACGACACCTACGGCCACCTCACGGGCAGCCGCGCACTCTGCCGCCTGGCGGATATTCTTCGCGTCCACTGCCGCAGCATGGATACGGCGGCCCGCTACGGCGGAGACGAATTCGCGGTCATCATCCCGGAAACGGACGTGGACGACGCACGCCGCGTGGTGCAGCGCATTCAAGACCGCGTCGCGCGCGACACCGAGCATCCGCCGTTTACCGTCAGCATCGGCGCTGCAGTCTACCCGGAAAACGGCGGAACGAGGGAATCCGTGCTGATCGCGGCGGATGAAGAACTTTACCGAATGAAGCGCGTCCACAAGGGCGCCCATTCGCTCGCCGGCCAATGGCGCAAAGACGAAGCCGACTCCTGATCCGCGATCTACATTCGCGAAAGAGCGCGAAGTAACACGCCATTAACATCTCCTCCGACGACCCTCAGGTAACATTCCGCACTTCGCTGCCGCAATAAATCGAGAAGGAGCCCGATGGAGAAGAAGAATTTTCTGTTCGTGTCGCTCACTGGATTGATCAGCGACATCGCCTGGCAGGTATCGAAGGAAGGCCACGAAGTCCGCTATTTCATCGGCGACAAAAAAGAGAAAGACATCGGCGACGGATTCGTTGCCAAGTCCAAAGACTGGGAGAAGGACGCCGATTGGGCGGACATTATCATTTTCGACGACACGCTGGGCCAGGGCGAAAAAGCCAGAAAGCTCCGCGAAGAGGGCAAGAAAGTGGTCGGCGGCACGCCCTACACCGACCGCCTTGAGGACGACCGCTCGTTCGGCCAGGAAGAGCTGAAGAAGGCCGGCGTGAACATCATCCCGTACGCCGAGTTCTCTTCTTTTGACGATGCGATCGACCACGTAATGCAAAACCCGGCTCGCTACGTGATCAAGCCCAGCGGCGAAGCGCAGAACGTGAAGCGCCGCCTCTTCGTTGGCGAAGAAGACGACGGGCAGGACGTGATCCGCATGCTCGAAGCCTACAAAAAGGCGCTCTCCGAAGAGATCAAAGTGTTTCAACTGCAGCGGCGCGTCACGGGAGTCGAAGTCGCTGTGGGCGCATTCTTCAACGGCAAGAGTTTCATCTACCCGATCAACGTGAATTTCGAGCACAAAAAGCTTTTCCCGGGCGACATTGGCCCGCCGACCGGCGAAATGGGCACCTCGATGTTCTGGAGCGGCGCCAACCAACTCTTCAACCAGACGCTGCTAAAAATGGAACCGGTGCTCGCGACCGAGGGCTACGTCGGCTATATCGACCTGAATTGCATCGTGAATAATCACGGAATCTACCCGCTCGAATTCACCTCGCGCTTCGGCTATCCCACGATCAGTATCCAGCAAGCCGGCATGCTCACGCCCATCGGCCAGTTCTTCTGGGACCTGGCCAACGGCAACGACCCCAAGCTGAAAACGCGCAGCGGATTCCAGATCGGCGTGCGCATCGTCGTCCCGCCGTTCCCGTTTGACGACGACGAAACCTTCGATTCATTCTCGAAAAACTCGGTGATCGTCTTCAAAAAGCCGCCGCAGGATGAAATTCACATCGAAGACGTGAAACAGGTGAACGGCCAGTGGCTCGTGGCCGGCACCTCTGGCGTGATCCTGATCGTGATCGGCACCGGACCCACGATGAAGCAGGCGCAAACGCAGGTCTATTCGCGCATCAAAAACGTGCTGATCCCGAATATGTACTACCGCACGGACATCGGCGACCGCTGGGTCGAAGACACCGACCGCCTTCACACC